>JANPAV010000125.1:0-2025 GCA_031430115.1 Armatimonadota bacterium
TATTAAGAGTGTTTATCCGAACTATGATGCTAAACAAGGCTATGAATTAGCTGGGTTTGCATGGTTACAGGGCTGGAACGATTTGGTAGACGGTGATGTCTATCCCGATCGTCAAAAGCCGGGCGGGTACGAAAGCTATGCCACCCTCCTTGCCCAATTCATTCGTGATGTACGCAAAGACCTTTCGGCACCAAAACTACCATTTATAATTGGAGTTATGGGAGTAAGCGGAGTGCAACCGAAGCCCAATAGCATGACTTACTTCAGAGAGGCTATGGCCGCTCCGGCAAGCCTTCCTGAGTTTAAAGGCAATGTGGTCAATGTTCTGACCGAGAAGTTTTGGGACTCCCGATTAGTAGAGTTAGTGACGAGGTCATTTAAGGTTGATCGCAAGCGTGATGATCTTCAGAAAGATTCGAGCTTAAAGCCAGAGGAAAGAGCAGCAGCGGTAGAGAAATATCGAGCGGAACTATTTACAGCCGAAGAGCTAAGGTGGTTAATGGGCGCTTCAAATCGAGAGTATCACTATCTTGGTGCCGCGAAGATTTTGGGACCGATTGGAAAGGCAATGGCGGAAGCTTTGGTCGAGCTAAGGAAAAGAAATAGGTAGCTAAGACATTATCCAAGGAACCAAAGAAACATGAAACATAGGCTTCTTCTCATATTTTCCCTTTCACTAGTCTCAGCGATTGTTCACTGTGCGGAACCGACAAAACTGATCGACGACACGAAGACCATGAGGGTCTTTATCTTCGCGGGACAGTCGAATATGGTCGGTTCTGATTCAAATGTGAAGGATATCAAACGATTTCCGCCATTTGCTGGTTTAGAAACTCCCCAGGCAAATGTTCTGTTCTCCTACAATATTGGGCGAGAAGACAAGATCACTTCCAATGGCTGGCAGGCACTGCAACCAGTTGACAACGTCGTTGGACCCGAACTTAGTTTTGCTCGGCGAGTCTCACAGCAAACTAAGGCCCCGATTGCAATCATCAAGTGTGCTGCGGGGGGAACGACCTTGGGCGGGGACTGGAACCCTGATAATCCCAGTGGGTTCAAGCTGTATCCAATCGCTCTCCGGTTAATTCGAGAATCTCTTGCCGACTTGGACCGGAAAAAGATTGCTTACCGGATCGAAGGTTTTATGTGGCACCAGGGCGAGAACGATATGTTCGACAATGTGTTCAAGCCCAACTACGGCAAGAACCTGCAGAACTTTCTCGTCACTTGGCGGCGTGACCTGAACACACCTAAGCTGAAATTCTACATCGGGGAGCTTTGCACGAAGACCGTATGGGGAATGGACAACCGTGACAATATGTACGCTATCCGTGCTGGGCAGAAGGCAGTCACTAATGCCGATCCATTGGCGGAATACATCCCGACGTCTCATGACGGAGTCGAGATTGGCGGTGGTGCCGGGCTGCACTACCACTACGGAACTCTGGGGCAGTTAGAGCATGGGGTGAACTATGCCGACACTTACTTGCGAACGATTGGGAAGAAGACAACTGTCGACCGTCCATTGAGGTCGTGGCCGTATAAAAAGTCGAGTCCGGTTAAATTGTTTGTTTTGGCTGGACACCGTAACATGGAAGGTGAACGCTCGTTTGTCCAAGATCTGAAGTTGTTGCCTGGTCAAGAGTTATTGGCAAAAGACAACAGCAGAATTGCCTTCAAGTACAACATTGGAAATGGATTCAAAACTTCAAAAGGTTGGGAGCCGTTGGGTCCAGCTGGTTTCTATGACACTTTTGGTCCCGAGTTGAGCTTTGGAAGAACCTTGCAAGCCAAGAATGACGCCAATATCGCTATCGCGAAGTTCACGGACAGTGGGTCCCAGATGAACGATTGGACCCCGGAAGGAACCCAAACGAAGGACCGAAACCTCTACGCAAAGTTCATTGCCTTCATTCAACAATCTGTCAAAGAGCTTCAGGCTAAGGGGCACCAAGTTGAGCTGGCGGGCATCTTTTACCATGTTGGCGAAAACGACATGACCTATGGACCTTACCGCCAGAACTC
>JANPAV010000126.1:0-3487 GCA_031430115.1 Armatimonadota bacterium
GGTCCTGTCGCTAAAAGCCAGCTTTCGTAGAATGCTAGAGATAGTTGAGAAGTGGCTGCCCGCCGTGGATTCGAACCACGATTAAAAGAACCAGAAACTTTCGTCCTGCCATTAGACGAACGTCCTGAAAAACACTTAATCCGAATTGCTTGCCGAGCGATTGAGATGATTTTCTATCGCAGCTAACGACTCATCGCTCAAGTGATGTTCAATTCCTTCAGCATCAAGGTCAGCCATTTGGTCCGAAACACCGACCGACTTTAGCCATCGAAGGACAAGCTCATGCCGAGCCATACTCTTCTTGGCCAAGGCTTTTCCAGTCACGGTCAACTCAATTCCTTGCCGGGGAAGTACGTGGATCAAACCTTCGCGCTCCAACCGGGAAAGGACTTTGGTCACCGTCGGTTGGGCTACCTGAAGTTCCTTGACCACGTCCATCGTCCTCACTAGTCCAGACTGGGCGAAACAATCCATAGCTCTACTCAATCTGTAGATAACCTCGACGTAATCCTCTGAAATTTCAGAAGCGTGGTCCTGTCGCGTTTTGGCGAACGCATTCAGCTGAGCAGTCACAATGAAATTGTACCGACATAGCAATGGCTATGTCCATAGTGGTAAGATAGCCATTGCTATGTCGCTTAATAATGTGCTGGCATGAATAAGTCTTTGGGCGTGAGCGTGCCGTCTCCGAACCACATTCACAACCAATGCTCACGAAGCAGGTTTTAACAGTCAATCTCAGGGAAAATCAAAATGGCAGACGATCACACTCAAATTGAAAACATCAAACCGACAAGGAGAGATTTGCTCGCTAAGGGAACAGGCACATTAGCGATCGCTGCGGTTGGAGCGGCTTTGGGTCTTGCTCCAAGCACACAGGCTTGCAGTTCATGCAAAGAGGGACTGAAACAGAATCCTGCCCCTAAGGGAAGTGTAGCGATTGGCGCCAGCCTTCATGACGAGGAGCCTGTTACCCTCGATGAGACAAATGCGCCGAAAGCCACTTATGAAAAACCCCCCAACCCGAAGGAATTCTTAACTCGCTTCGACTACGGGAAAATTAGCAGGCTGCCAAACGGGCAGGTGCTTCGCGAATATATCATGGTCGCGAAAGACGTCGAGATAGAGGTCGCTGATGGCGTTACTTATCCAGCTTGGACCATCAACGGTTCAGTTCCGGGTCCGACGATTCGGGCAACCGAAGGAGATTTACTCCGAGTCCACTTCTACAATCACACACCGAGAGACCACACCCTTCACTTTCATGGAATTCACGCTTCCAACATGGATGGATCGTTCGAGATCGTACCTCCGGGCGGTTACTATGTCTACGAATTTGAAGCAGAACCGTTTGGGCTCTTTGTCTACCACTGCCACATGACACCGTTACGAAAACATATTTCGCGCGGAATGTACGGAACATTTATCATCGACCCAAAGACTCCAAGGCTCCCTGCGAATGAGATGGTAATGGTGATGAGCGGCTTCGATACCGAAATGACCAATGGTTCCAATTCCTTCTATGCCGTCAACGGAAAAGCCTTTACCTACCGAGACGAGCCAATTCCATTGAGGCATGGCGAACTGGTTCGAATCTATTTGACCAACATGACCGAGTTCGACCTCATCAACTCGTTCCACCTACACGGCGACGTTTTCAAACTGTTTCGAACGGGAACCCGCCTCGATAACTATGAAATTACGGACACCGTAATGCTATGCCAAGGTGAACGCTGCATTTTGGAGCTGAACTACAAGCATGCTGGTCGATTCCTATTCCATGCTCACCAGGGCGAATTCTCAGAACGCGGATGGCTAGGCATATTTGAGGTGATTAAGTCGTGAAATCCCTCATGCGGATTTTCATACCGTTGTTCCTCCTTGCCGGTCTTGTCTTTGCTTTCGTTTCAAAAGGCGATGTCCTGACTGCTCCAATTAGGGGAGACATGGTCGGGATACCACCAGCAGAATCGGTTACGTTCGAGAGGATAATGTTTAAGCCCAGCCAAATAGTGGCGGTGGTAAGGAACGGAGGAGCCAAAGAACTCACAATTGCTCAGGTCCACCTCAACGATATGTCGGTGCTTGCATATATTGGACCAGGACCAACTATTCCCAGACTAGGAGTCGCCACTGTCACGATTCCTCACGATTGGGTAGAAGCTGACCCGTATGAGGTACGCCTCGTAAGTTCAGACGGATTATTCCATGCCTCGACCGTCGATGCCGCTGCGTTAACGCCCGTCGCAAACTCGCGATACCTCCTGGTTTTTGCGCTTCTCGGCGTCTATGTCGGGGTTATTCCGCTCTATCTAGGACTCGCTTGGTTTCCGTTCTTGCGGAAACTGCGTGAAGGTCCGATGAAATTCCTCACCGCATTCACCGTAGGGCTACTCATATTTTTAGGTATTGATTCGGTTGTTGAGGCCATGGAAGCACAAGAGAAAATTGCGGCGCCCTTTAAGCCTGCGATTGTCATTTTCGGGTGCATCATGCTTAGCTTTCTCGCCTTAACCGCAGTTGGGCAATGGTTAGAAAATCGGGAACTGAAGCGAGGATCCGAATCCATGAATATGGGAATTGCTTACATGATCGCTGTAGGGATCGGGCTCCACAACTTAGGTGAAGGCCTCGCCATCGGGGCAGCATATTCGCTCGGAGCGGTCGGGCTGGGCGCAACCCTGATCATCGGCTTTACTATCCATAACACAACGGAAGGAATCGCCGTTGTTGCCCCCATTGCTCGGTCTGGTGCGTCCATCCGGCACCTTATAGCCCTTGGCCTTATTGCCGGAGCACCGACAATCGCTGGCACCTGGATTGGAGGATTGACTGCGTCCCACCTCATGTCTCTGATCTTCTTAAGCATAGGCGCAGGAGCGATCTTTCAAGTCATTTACCTCATCGTAAAACAAATGGGATCCGAAAGCCTCAAGCAGCTATCTGCCCGCTCGGGATTCTTGGGGCTTTCTGCCGGGCTCGTCGTCATGTACGTCACGAACCTATTCATAGCGAAGTAGCTATGAATGGGGCAGAAAGGTTGAATTCAAAGACAACACGAAGAATCCTAACCGAACCAAAGGCTGAAAACCTTAAAGAAGTGGCTGCCCGCCGTGGATTCGAACCACGATTAAAAGAACCAGAAACTTTCGTCCTGCCATTAGACGAGCGGGCAATCAGGTTTACAAGAATACCATTTCCGCGAGAACCGCGAACCCAACATGAGCTCTAGCTAAATTTAAAGCTAGTGGCTGGAGGCTGGAGGCTGGAGGCTAGCAGCTTTCCTCTTCTTCCACCAATCCGCCAGGATCTTTCGGCAGGGCTTCTCAACCCGGTGAAAAAGAAAAATAGACGTCGCCACGCTAAAAGCGATCAAGCCCAAACAAAACCAAATGTTGTTCTTGTCGCCGTGAAGGAACTTCGAAACAATCAGCTGACCCGCATTCTTAATCGGAATATGAAAGAGGTACAACGCAAAGCTGGCCTC
>JANPAV010000127.1:0-8075 GCA_031430115.1 Armatimonadota bacterium
GGAGTGCGATCAGTTCATGCGCCAGGTGGCAAACCGGATGAACATCTCGGCTCGAGTCTTTGACCGGATCTTGCGGGTAGCAAGAACGATCGCCGACCTCGATGGTAGCGAGATCGTGAAGAAGGGGCATCTCGCTGAGGCAGTGCAATACCGCGAACGGATTGTTACCTAGCGAAGGCTTCCGCGTTTGCCGAGATTGTCGGAGGCTATTCGGTAATCTTTTTTGTCCACGACGTTATCTCCATTCAAATCGCAATCTCGACCCGAATTTGGCGTGTCAAGGTCCCCGAAAATCCAACGATCGGAGCGAGCCCGAACACCATCGAAATTGTTTATTAAAGCAATGTCTAGTTTGTCGATGTAATTGTCACCGTTAACATCGCCGAGAAAGGCATTTACTTTCCCCATTTTGGTAATTTTACCTGGTGACAACGTAAGCAAGCAAGCATGAGTCAACATACCGCGAGCGGAAATCATGAGCCGGTAAGTGCCTTTCTTCGGTATCTTGAAATCAGCTGATGAACGACCTTTAAGCGTTTTCGTTGAGAATTCCTCGACGAATCCTCGTTTGGGAAATGTCTCAATCCGAAATGTAACGGCTCGGTCGGATAGCAACCCAATGAAACTAGAGTCAAGCACTGCGATCGATCCCTGATCACCAGACGTGAAGAGCAAACAGAAATAATGCGGAAACATGATTCACTTATTGGTCATAAATACGATAAATATAGGCTTTTTAGGGCGCAAAAGAAAGTATCAAAGCGCGAATCCCCGACCGTCACGGGAATTCGCGCATATCTTATCAATTATCTTAGTTCCTCCATTGACCTATTACTAGTCACCAACTTGCCCAAGATTAGAATTGGCAATGGCGTAATCGGCTGAGCTCACTGTACCGTCACCATTCAAATCACAGTTGCTTCCACAAAATTTGTCGTCTTCATCGCCATATATCCAGCGATCCGAACCAGAGGCTACTCCCAGATACTTTGTAATTAAGGCAAGGTCAGAACTGTTGATTACATTGTCGCCATTAATATCACCGAGGTAGGTTGCGACTGTTCCAATATTGTTGTTTGAACCTGGCGTTAACGTAACACTAATTTGTTTTCGCAACATACCGGCCGCGGAAATTGTTACAAGGTATGTGCCAGTTGTACTAGCGTTAAGGTCAACATCAGAATTCCCATTTATCGAGGTACTCAGAAAATTCTCTATAGGCGAACCATATTGATTCTTTAAACCAAGATAAACTGGCCTATCCGACAAAGTTCCAAGGGCATTGAATTGTAAGCCAGCACGGCCCCCAGTACCCGTGAGATATGCACTCCCGACGTAAACCCGATGGCTTGAATTGCCGTGCGCGATGGACACCGGAATATTCCCTTCACCGCCCCCTGAATAGTATGAAGAGACCGCCGCCGACAAGGTATCTGTTCCATAGATTAGCGTCGTACTCGTATATCCAGCACTGTAATAAGCCCAGTATGCATTTGGGTATTTCCACTGAATTGTTACAGTGTTTGGCGACGTTGGATCTGATTTCATGTCATCATCGGTGGGCCAGAGGACTTGCAATTGAACAGACCGAGCCGGATTAATTTGGCTTGCTTTACTTATTGTTTTCCCGCCGGAAGCGTAAGTTGAGCCATCAGCTGTCGACATTGCCTCAACTGTGTAATTGACCGTTACACCATGGGTCCCTTCTGAAGTACTTGCAGACTTGAACGAAAAGTTGACGTAAGCTTCACCGGCGTGCTTCGCACTTTTGTTTCCACTTGACTTAGTAGTAGAACAACTCGCTGTAACCTGGAACTTTGCCGCGAGCGGCACTGTATTTGAATACGTCATCAAAAATTGGGCTGGTAACGTATCGTTTGGAAAGTATCTCGTGCCGTCGGCGTTAACATCGTGGAGGCCGACAGAAACAACGTATAAGTCCGAAGTTAATAGTAAGAGTGGTAGTATCATAGCCAATCACATGTTACTTCAAGGAAATCGCTATTTTTGCTATTATCGAATTATTGTTGTTTCGCGTTCTGGTATTTATAAACTTGGGAGTCAGTCTACGTTTTCGCCTACGCCTATGCCGGAGTCATAATTTAGTGGTCTCTTTTGCATGCCAAATTACTCCCGGGTAAACCAAGGAGATGGTTGCCTTGGATGAGGAGTGCGATCAGTTCATGCGCCAAGTGGCAAACCGGATGAACATCTCGGCTCGAGTTTTTGACCGGATCTTGCGAGTGGCTAGAACGATCGCCGACCTCGATGGTAGTGAGATTGTGAAGAAGGGGCATCTAGCCGAAGCGGTGCAATACCGCGAACGAATTGTGGTTTAGCCGGCGGTGGATATCCATGGTTTCTTATATGCAATTTCACTCCAAGTAGATATCGCCTCACCAGGTTCACCTGGCAGTTTCGGATTCATTTGTGGAACAGGTTCACCTACCTCTCCGTCCGAAGAGGTAGCTCGTTGGCGGGCAGCCGACAGCGAGGATTAAGCGGGATTCAAAGAGATAATCACTTGGCTGAGGAGATGCAATACCGCGAACGGGTCGTGATCTAAGTCAAATCCGCTTGGCTTATCTGGTTAAGCGCACAAATAACTAGACATGATAAATGGTATCATTTCTTTATGACTTTTGAAGAATTGAATCGTGCTAGTATTCATAATGCGTTGGACCTATTCCAGCATAAGTGGAGAAGCAACGAAGACGCTAGTAATCAATTGCTAAATGAGGTTTCAGGTGTCGTTAGCGCGATTAGCGCCAAAATTGAGGAATTCAAAGCAGTTTGGTAATCCAATCAGCTCTCTGATTAAGCTAACCGAAGTTAGCCAACTTGCCGGACAGGCTTGGTTCGAATACTCACTATATATTGCAACGTCGAATGCAGATGATGAAATAATTGACCAGATGCCGCTATTTAGTGTTGCCAAAGATCCGGACGACTACATTTTGTTTAAGGTTCCCAGCGGAGAGGTCGAGAAAGCGATCACAAATGGTGCACTGTTTGTCAAAATTCTTAATCGAATCGACAAAGTCATGCCACTCGTAATTGGAATTAGTATCGCGCATTTGAATGATTCATATGGCTTCTTTATTGATTCAGATACAGAAGATGATTCTAAAGAGGAATAGAGCCGAGATCCGTATGAAGGGTCCTAAATGGATTCTTGATACGAGCAAATTGATTATCGTTAGCTTTAAGCAATTACAGCAACCTTTGAGTCTCCGTGAGTTTCCAGGACCATTGGAATTCCCACCAATGGTTTTGCATTTTGGTTCGTTTTTCGGGTGCTCTCCGGAAATTCATCGTAAGTCCTGCCATCAAGAGTTCTTCCTGCCAGATCTTTTCGAACACCACCCCATTGCTTAAAGAAAAATGCGACGTTCGCTGCTTCGCACTGAGTTCGAATTGATCGAACCCAATCTTGTTCCATTGGTCTCGACTTTGGGCCACTCTCACCGCCAACGATTGCCCAATGAATTCCCTCAAGATTCAGATTGTGGAGGGGGCCAATCAACGGCTCCAATGACAGGAATCTAACTGCTGCTGGCACATGACGAAGATCGTCAATTCTATTCGTGACTCGATCATCCTCCACGCTCACGCCCATCCAAACGTTATTCGGCCAATCAATATCGTTTGCCAATTCCAAAAGTCGTTCACTTCGTTTCGTCAGGATCTGAAAAACATGATGGGGGCACTCTCGCATTGTCTGGAAAACGGACTGGATGAATTCAAGCGGTACGTCGTCGTGAAAAAGGTCGCTCATCGAATTGACAAAGATCACTCGTGGTTGTTTCCATCGCTTTGGTACATCGAGAAGGTCATGATGCAAGGTGACATTAAAGCCATTCGTGTACCGTGGTGACCTCATCGCCTTCAAGCGCTTTGCCATCCTTTCCGCATAGCAGTTCTTGCAACCTTGTGATACTTTTGTGCATCCGGTCACTGGGTTCCAGGTCATATTTGTCCATTCGATGTGTGTGGCTTTGGGCATAGCTTATGGTTTCCTTTCCGACTCGGCACGAATCTTCCTGAGAGCTTTTGTAAAGTCTGACGTTTTGTACTCTCCGAACATTGTTGAACCACGATCGGTTTCAAATATTTTGATGCTTAATATTTCACTGGTGATGCCGGGATTGGACCGAACAATTGGAAGGCACATACCTACAAGCTTGTCAAATGCCTCGGCTAAATCGTCTTCAGCGAACATATCTGGAGTTTGGTTGTGCCCGTCGAAGTCCTTTAGTAGCCCCCAATCCTTTGCTACAGCATCAGACAGTAGCGATATGCCGTGAGCACTGTCTGACAGTCCAAAAATCCCATATGCGTTCTTTTTCGGTTCCTGTTTTCTTAGGGCGTAGAATCCGCTAAATTTCTTCATGTTTGCAATCGCATTAAAAAAGACTCGAAAAGCCCCATCTTCTGTAATCGCCACTTCCCAGTTAGGACCTAGCGATGCAGCCATCAAGTCGCTACCAAGTCCTTGTTTTACAGCAGAAGCACACACTCTGCAAGCATCACCTCCCATGAAAACACCTAAAACGTCGGTGTATGCTCGATTAGCCCACGATTTGATATCACCCTCGATAGTGAGTTCAGATGCACTTTGCGGATCCAGAAATACTAGTGCCGGAGTCGGGCCAATTCTTCTTATTATTTCTTCAACCTTTTGAGCATGAGTAGAGTTAAACGTAACTAAAATTCCTTCCTCGATGGCTTTGCTCAAATTATCCTCGAGAGCGGTAAATCTGCCTAAATTTGGCTCACAAGCGTATACGGTCGCTCTACTTCCTTGCTGAATGACTTTTCGAGCCGCCTCAACCATAATTACGGTAGATCCCTTGATTTTGCCACCATAAGAATTCCGTCCTGCGTAGCCGTCGACTAAAGCAACTTCCCGCCTAATAACTTGCAACTTCATGGCTCCGGGCAGAAAGTAACGGTCAACGAGAGCGTGCTTGCGCTCTGTCCACTCTGGCCTTTCTTGGTCAAAGTGATAAATATCAATATCTCGCTTTGGCATATTTCACGTAGACGTACGTTTACATTAAATCACACCATAGCCAGAAAGTCAACCCTGGCATCAATGAATTGTGCCGTTTGTCATATTCAAATACCAGTAAGATTGACATAATGTCAAACTGGCTTCTCGTGTACAGACCCCTGATTTCGAGTCCAAAGGGGAGGCGAATACTTGGCTTCCCTTGTTATGAAGATGCTTCTCCAAGGCGAGAGCCAACTTTTGGTCCCGAAGTCTCGTTTGTAAGCGGACTTTGTAGACCCAGAGACTTTCACAAACGCGCAGTCAAGGGAAATTTGCTCTTTTACGTCAGCGCACAGGATCGCAGCAAGCATGGACTAGACCGGCAATTGATGGCAATCCTTGAAGTCAATGAAGTACTCCACTCACATAAAGAGGCAAAAGTGTGGTTTGACCGTCATGGAATTCGACCATCGCCAAATTGTGTCTTAGCAGACGGCGATATGAGTAATTGCATCGATGAGAAGTTCAGTGTTGTTGTTCACACAAACTGGCCAGAGGTTTATCGCGAGAGGTCCGAGCGGTCACCAAAGTATGCAATCTGCAAAACCCTCTGGCTGAAACCTGATTCACAACTTTGTCCCGTTGATATTTCCAAACTCAATTTGGACTTTCATTCGTTGCAGGCAGCTTGCCAGCTTCAGGAATCCCAAGTAGATATACTCCGCAGAATTGCACACGGTTTTCCTCATCAAATGTAGTAGCTAAGGCATAAATCCGATCAACATTTGAAGAATCTCTAGACCGATAGAGTCCGGATGGCTGAAGTCGTCGTCGAGATTGGTGAGCACTACGACGGTGGTTTTGGAGTCAAGCAAGCGAGCGATGTACGTTGAAAACCCTTGCCATGCGCCTTTATGTTGAGCCGTTCGAGGAAGATTTGCTTCATTAGGAAGCATTCAGCCAAGACCGAAACGGAGTTCGGGAGCCACGGCGTGGCGTCCGTCGAGATGACGACGGATGAGCTCGTCTATTTGAGTGAGCAACATATCACGCTTAGTTTAGCGGGTGGCGCATTAGGACATCGAAGCAGGCTTCGAGGGCCAAAGCGATTGCAGGCAATCGCACTCCCAAAGTGGTTTACCTTCTAGGCAGCTTGTTGGACGGTTTGTAGGTTTGCTTGAGCCTTGGTGTGAGTAGGATCGAGCACGAGAGCATGTGAGTAGCACTGCACCGCGGCCTGATCGTGATCCATCTGTGCCATGCAGTTGCCAAGCACGAACCAGCCATCGGCAAAGTCCATTCTTGATCGCAAGGCGATCTCATAAACCTGAGCGGCCTCGGAAAAGGCACCGACTTTGTACAACATATCGCCAAAGCTAAATGATGCATTGGAGTCGCTTGGATCAAAATTGATTGCCTCCTGGAAGTGACCAACGGCATGATCAAACGCTTCGATTCGTTCGCAGGCTCGAGCCCAATTGACATAGAAGCCAACTGTCGGTTTGTGAAATTCTAAATACTGTCCATACGCATGCTCGATTCGAGCCAAGTCCTTGAGATTATCGAGGCAAGTGACCCACTCGTTCCACAGTTCTTGGTTCTCGTGTTGCGCGTTCCAAGCTTGTTCGAAGTAGGTGCAAGCCAGTTCGATGTTTCCGCGTCGCTCAGCGATCACAGCTAAGCCTCGTGAGCACATTGCTACTTGGCGTGGATCAGTGATCGCAGCTAAATAGTCCTTTTCGGCTTCCTCAAATCGTTCAAGATTCTCAAGAGCGATTGCTCGTCCCATAAGCGCAGGTCGGAAACCAGGTTGGCGGGACAGCGTATCGTCGAACCCGTCGAGGGATTCTTGCCACTTCCCGAGGCAACCGAGAAGCTGAGCGTGGAGACCGTGTCGTCGAAAATCGGCAATGCCTTTATCTCCGATGCAGCCATCGGGCCAGCTAAGCATCATGCACTTTTCGCATGATCGCATGGCTTCGGGATAGCGGCCGAGGTTGAGAAATACGGATGCTCGAAGGTACTCGTTAACCACTCCGCTATAGGCGGTTTGATCACAGTTGTCACAAGCTCTCAGGGCTTCTTGCTGGCGACCGAGAATATCGAGACTGGTTACTAAGACTTGGAAAGCGGCGTGACCGTACTCGGCTCCAGAAGTCGGCATGAACTTGACACATTTCTGAGCAACTTCGGCGGCTTTGGCGTAGTCGGCGGCAACAAAGTGGGTGTTGGCGAGGTTAAAAAGATGGAACGGATCGTCGGGATGCTTGGCAATGACGCCTTCGAGGATGTCCAAAGTTCGCTGAACTTTGTTCTTCTCGGCGATTGCGGCTTGGCGGTAACCATCGTGGTGGATTTTTGCTCCAGGAAGTGGCGTCCAAGGCATTCGGAACGACATCAGGGATGGCGTGATTTGCTCATGAATCGGTTGGGAAAATTCTACGCCTTCGATTCTTCGGAAAAGACGAGTTGGACTATGTACAAACTCGGTGGTGGTACCGCTATCGTCGAGATAGTTAACGATTTCGATGCTATACCCACCAATGTGTAGTCGGACAATTCCCTTCAGAAACTCGGCAGCACAGGATGGATCGAGTTGTTCGTCAGCATCAATCCAGAGTGCCCATTCGCCGGAGGCCAGGGATAAGGAATGGTTCCGTGCGGCGGCAAAGTCGTTGATCCAATCAAAGGAACCGATGATGGCTCCGTATTGCTTGGCGATCTCTACAGTATCGTCTTTGCTGCCGGTATCGACAACGACGATTTCGTCTACGATGCCTTTGAGGCTATCGAGACATTTAGCTAAATTCTTGGATTCATCCTTCGTGATCAGGCACGCAGAAATCCGGATACCAACCCCAGCTTCAGGAGTGTAAGGATGCTTGGTTAGCCAATCATTCGCTGGAAGGTCGTTACGTGATTGTCGTTGTGCGAGAAGCTGTCGGCAATAGAAATAACGCGACAGAAGAAGTTGTAAATCATTGGTTCGTTTTGTTCCAGTAGCTTCCTCGAATCGCGTTGCCGCGGACTCTTCGTTACCGAAGTAGCTCTCGCAAATGAGGTGTTCGCAGAGAATGTC
>JANPAV010000128.1:0-22898 GCA_031430115.1 Armatimonadota bacterium
TACCTGCGACTTAGACAACACACCAGAAACAATCTCCTGGCAAATGCCTAACTTAAACTCACGACTATAACTTCTGCGAGACACCATCTCTATTTTCTCCTACGGATAAAGAAGGTGTCCAACTAATTCCACGCACTTCAAGCAACAAGTCACTCTCCCAGAAGGGGGAGTCGGTAAGGCGGGCCGTAGGGCGAACCGGTGGGGGTTGATCAGGCCTTTGGCAATAAACCTTTGCCTAACAAAACTACCTGAAACAAGATATTCTAACTAGACTTGACCAAAATCCCCATCCTTCTTGACACCGATCCGGGCAATGACATCGACGATGCCCTCGCTATCGCCTATCTCCTCAAAAAGCCAGAATGTGTACTCCTCGGAATAACCACCGTCACTGGTCCTGTTGAACAGCGAGCCGCCATTGCAGAGGTTCTATGTAATGCCGAAGGGAGGAGTGACATACCGATTATCTGTGGTCGATCCGAAGTCCTGGCTTATGGGCAAGGGCAACCATGGTGTGCACAGTACGAACCAATCTCGCATTTGCCACATCGATTAGACAGAAAGAGGGACGAGGCAGTAGATTTCCTTCGGCAAACCATCCGATCCCGTCCGGGAGAAATCACCCTACTGAGCATTGGGCCGTTTTCAAACGTTGCCGTGCTCTTCGCTCTAGATCCAGAAATTCCGTATCTCCTCAAGGGATTTGTATCAATGGCTGGGGTCTTTCGACGGCCAGATATTGATGCCGAATGGAATTGTATTTGTGATCCGGTTGCATCGGCAATGGTTGCGGAATCAAGACGATCTAGACACACTTGGATCGGTCTCGATGTCACTCTGCGATGCCAAATGTCAAAATTGGAGTGCGAAGAACGTTTTAATGGGCCCCTGCTTGAGCTTGTGCTTATGATGGCAACTAAGTGGTTCGATCATTCAACAAACATTACGTTTCATGATCCGCTCGCCGCTGCGTGCATTTTCAATCCCGAGTTGTGTGGCTACGAGCAGGGAACCGTCACGGTCAACCCAGAGCGCGGTCAAACCACGTTCGAGAGCGAGGAAGGAACCGACCAGATTGCGACAACGGTCGACTCAGAGAAGTTTTTCGAGGAGTACTTTCGGGTATTGAGGTAAGTCTGGGATCAGGTCCTCATGGTTCGTTCCTCACTGATCCTCCCTTCTGGGAGGATGCCTTGGCCGGGATAAACAGGGGCCGAGATCTCCCCCGTAGATGGGGAGAGTGGCAGTCGAGTCGTTCCTCTCGTATTAGAAGTCGCACGACGAGCCTGACGAGGGGGATGATCGAGACTGAGCATCTTCGATCCTTGGCAAGCCATTTTCACTCGGGCGAACCGGGTGAGGCGAACCCCACTCGGAAGCGAAAAACCAACAAACAATCCGGACACAAAAAAACTCCCACCCGAATTTCGGATGGGAGTTTATTTGCTCGGCTTACGCCGAGTTTCGGAGACTTAGTGAAACATTGCCGGTTACCGCACTAACGTCGATTGTTCCGTTGCCAGCACCCAAGCGACCAGTAATGCGTTGGTCGTTTTGAGCTCGATCTTCGAGTTCAATCGAGGTTTCTGCCATACCACGGAGAGTAGTTACGGCTACTCGTGCATCAGAACCGTCGGGGATGGAAATCCACGCATTTCCGTTAACTGTCCTAACACTCATCGACCCACTTACTGGCTCGTTGACATCGATTGAAATGTCACCGGAAACGGCTTCAACCGCAATTGTCTTACCGCTTGAGCCACGAATTGAGATGTTTCCGCTTGCGGACCTCAAGTTCATGTTTCCGGTGACTTTTTCTACCGAGATGTTTCCGGCTTTGTTTTCAACTAAAACGTTGGTTGAGTTCGAGTTGTCGATATAAACATCACCCGAGTAGGCTTGGACCTCAATCGGACCTTCGAGCCCGGAAAGGTCAATTCGACCGTCGGTGCTCGTAATCCGGCAAGAGTTCTTCGTGTCTTTGATGGTAACGTGTCCAGCTTCGGATTTGACTTCGATCGCCGGTGTCGCTGCCACGAAAATCTCAAGGTCAACATCGAGGCCAGTCTCGTGCGGCTGCTTTATTTCAACGGCATGATCGCTATTCTCCACGACCAAGGTATACAGATCGGCTTTTGCCTTCGCATCTTCCTGATTAGCTCCACGAACTTTAACGTGTGCTATTACATAGGACTCAACTGCGTCAGGGGTGACGGTTATGTGACCGCTTCCGTTTTCAATCTTCAGAATTTGCCCATCTTTCAAAGTCAAAGGCAACCTGACTTCGCGGGTCGTCGTGCTAAACAGCCAACTCATGTTGAACTTGCCTTTACTGACATCTTCCAATCCAGATTTCAGGGCATCGAGCCCTTTCTTTGCATTGGTTCGTGCGGAGTTAGTAACGTCTTTCCAATCAACATTTTCGGTTACTTCTTTGCCCAGTCTTTCGACCGTATCAATGATTGCACGGAAAGGGTCCCGAGGTTTGGACTCTGACGCATATTCCTTTTGGTCTGATGAACCTGCAGTTTCTCTAGGTGGAGTGGTTTGGTTGCTCTCCTCTTGACGTCGATCTTCTCTTTCAGAGTTATAGAATGCGTCGATTAAGTCGGCGGCGTCATCTGGCGAAAGTTTGCCATCTGCAACCAACTTGTTTATTCTCATTATTTCTTCTTTCAATTTAATACCCCCAGTTTCCGCTTTGCTTCCTCTGCGGTGATTTCTCCTTTTTCTAGCTGTTCCAGAATTTGTTTTCGTTTGCCAGAAAGTTTCTCGGTTTTTTCCTTGGTCTCGTATGGTGTGAGATTGAGGGCGGCTAAGAGGGTATCTAATCGAGCTTTTGCGGTTGGATAACTGATGCCCAACTCTCGTTCGACGCCATTGAGCATGCCTCTACTCTTAAGGAAAATTTCGAGGAATTCAATCTGTTCAGGATCTAGCCGGGCATACCGAGGAATATCAAAACTTCCGCGGATAGTAATGCCCGTCTCTTCGCTGGTTAACTCACTGATATACAGTTCGCCACCGCTGACGGGATCCTTGTGAGGAATTCTATGCAATCGATTCCGGTCCATATGTGCCTTATTTACTCTCATGATGGCAAATAGGTTGCATCCTTTTAGGTGCAATTCTTTAATTTTTTTGTACTGCACCTGAGTTTTTAGTCAAATTTTAAGTCTGATCATCAAATAAGTTCATTTTTTGACGGAAGAGGTCCTAGGTCGGTAGACTAGGGCTAATGTCTTCTTCTCTACAGCGACTGAAAGAAAAAATGGGTGATATCAACGCCCTTGGTGCCGCCATGGCAATGATGGATTGGGATCAGCAAACCTATATGCCCCGAGGTGGAGCCGATGCTCGAGCCTCACATCTTGAATGTCTTTCGAGGATGAAGCACGAGATGTTTACTTCGGATGAACTCCAAAAAGATGTTGCTGAAGCGGCAAATGATGCTACCGGAGATGACAAGGATCTTTTGCGGGTAATCAAGCGAGACCTTGATTTGGCGACAAAACTACCTTCCGAACTGGTCGGAAGAAAGAGCAAATTAGCCGCCATTGCCCACGAAGATTGGGTTACTGCGCGAAGCAAAAATGATTTTAATGGTTTTGCTCCAACCCTCGAAAAAATGTTTGATATTGCTCGTGAAGAAGCGGAGCATTTGGGTTACACCGATCACATCTATGATGCGTTGACGGATCAATACGAAGAGGGAGCAACTGCCGCTGATTGGAAGTTGATGTATGAGTCGATTAAGGGACCTCAAGTCGAATTGGTTAAGGCAATCCAAGAGAAAGGTCCGGTTGATGATTCTCGTCTTTACGGCGACTGGGATCGAGCAAAGCAGTCAACTTTCACCGAGATGATTGCGAAAGCGGTCGGATTCGACTTTGATCGTGGACGACAGGATACGGCACCACATCCATTCTGCACCGGTTGGTCGATTGGGGACATTCGTTTAACGACCCGATATAAGCCATATCTTGGTTCGGCTATTTTTGGAACCCTACACGAAGCCGGACACGGAATGTACGAGCAAGGATCTCCTGCGGCTTGGGACTTGACCGCACTTGCGGGTGGCGTTTCCCTTGGTATGCACGAAAGTCAGAGTCGAACTTGGGAAAATATTGTTGGCCGGAGCAAAGCCTTTTGGGTGCGCTTCTTGCCTGATTTGCAAAAAGCTTTCCCTGCGATTGCTGACCTCAGCGTTGACCAGTTCTATCGACAGATTAATCGGGTCAATCCTTCGCTGATTCGAGTTGAAGCTGACGAATTGACATACAACCTTCACACTCTGGTCCGATTCGAAATTGAGTGCGCCGTTCTTACCAACGAATTGAGAATTAAGGATATGCCAGAGGCATGGAATTCAAAATATGAACAGTACTTGGGTCTCCGACCGAATACTGATTCGGACGGATGTTTACAGGATGTCCACTGGTCAATGGGTTCAATCGGCTACTTCCCGACTTATTCGATGGGCAACATTCTTAGCTACCAAATTTGGAATGCATTGGAAAAGGATGTGCCAAATACCGAAGAATTGATGATGAAAGGCGAGTTCGAGCCAATTCTTCATTGGCTTCAAAAGAACATTTATTCTCAAGGCCGAAAGTTCACACCGAAGCAGCTGATTCTTAACGCTACAGGCGAGCCGATGAACGCAAAGTACTATTTAGATGGTCTTGGTGCGAAGTACCGAGAATTGTACGGAATCTAAACTAGGATTGTGCCTCGATTGCCCAAACCTGGGTGATCGAGGCGTCCTCATTTGTTTGGTCTTCAACATGGATAAAGCCAAGTTTTGAGAGGACATGTTGAGAGGCGCTGTTGCCGGGAGCGACGGTTGCGATGATCTCGCCAACATTCCAGTTTGATTGGGCAAATTGAACAAGTGCCCTTATGGCTTCTGTGGCATATCCTTGCCCCCAGCAGTCTCGGCGAAACGCGTATTTGACTTCGGGCTGATCTTGTTGCCCAGGGTGAACGATACCACCACATCCAATCACTTCATCCGTTTCTTGGTTGCAGAAGGCAACCATGCCGTATCCGCGGAGCAAGAAGTTGCCGTCTGTGATCTCGACCCACCTGAGGCACCCTTCGGGAGTAATTGGAGAAGAATCTCCAACAAATCGTACGGTTTCGATGTCGCCGTAGATTGACAGCATCGGCTCAATGTCGCTGATCGTCAATCGTCGGGCGTAAAGACGTTCAGTTTCAAACAGGTGCATCCGTGAAGTTTACAAGATGGCTTATTTTTCTTTGAAGTAAATGGTCAGGGATTTTGAAGAACTTAGCCTGAGTTCGTTGCCAGTCAATTTAATTTGATACTGGGAGACTGCTTCTCTTTCATCTTTGAATGCAATTGTCGATCCGTTAACTTTCCATTCTAGGCTACTGTCCACCTTTTGGGGACCAATCTGGGTGCCCACAGTTGCCTGCATTCTGGCTTTCCCATCGTCTTTGAGAGACAGCTTCATCTTGCCGTCCTTCGTTGCCCATTGACCTACTAACTTAGAATCAACCGAGCCAACAAACTCAGTTCCTGGCTTTGGAATTGGCTGTAGCTCTTCAATTTCCTCTTTCGGTCCGCAACCGGTTAGGATGCCTAGTAAGCAGAATATGGGAGCAAGTTTGTATGGTGGTACAAAGTTTTTCATTGTTAAATAGTTTTGGTCGGGTGGTATTTCCACCCGACCAATTATAGAACTATCTGCCGCCTGGGCCGCCGAGTCGTCCTTTGTTCGCTTCAGACTGTGCTTTCGCATAGTCTGACATTTCCTTCGCATGATTTTGTGCCTCGGGAGGCATTGCATCAATTTGGGCCTGAGTAGGCTTTGGCGTTTCTGGATTATTGGTGACCTGAAGATCAGACCCACAACCAACAAGCACCAATGCTATTCCTAACAATAAAGCTAGTTTCTGCATTATGGTTGGTCTTGTCCTGCGCAGGCAAAACCTGGTGAGAATAGCCAGTTCCAGTTTTCATTTGCTTCAGGTGGGAAGTGGTTGAAACCGGCATAGATCTGGGTACACCAGTTCAAACCGAATTTCTTCACGTTCTTCGCGTGTCCATCTGCCCATGCTGCATTTGCAACTCCACTGTATCGATATCGTGGCATTGAGTGCTGGTTGTAATTAGTGCCGTCGCCTTCGTTCTTTGCGCCTGAGTTAACTCCGCCGGTTAGAGCTGGTGGCCAATTTTCTCCACCGTGGAACCACCAGTCGGTTTCCATTGTGAGGGTGCCTGAATTAGCCCAATCTGGGTTAAGACCAATTGTGGTAACGATCAATTGATTAGCTGGTCGGCTAAGAGCAGTTTGGGAGACCGAAGGTCTACCTCTGCCTGTACCACCAGTTGGACAACCTGTTTCGCTTGCCCATCCGAAGTATCCACCACAGATCATTTCAGGGAAGATTGCATTGTGCGCGCTATAACCGTTTACAGAGTTACCTGGCTCGGTTGGAGATCGCCAAATTCCGCCAACAGCTCGTTCCTTTCCAACGGTGTATGGGTTTGATTTGTCGCTACCGCTCTTGATGTATGGCATGGTGAATTCTCTCCATGAGTACCAATATCCGCCTACGTTTCCGAAGTCGGCTGGGTAACCGCCACGAGCAAAGTAATCATCGTAGTCGCTTGAATACATGATTGTGCCAAGTCCAATCTGTTTAAGGTTGGAAAGACATTGCGTCTTCTTTGCTGCAAGCTTTGCTTGAGCAAATACTGGGAAAAGAATCGCCGCGAGAATTGCGATGATCGCAATTACGACGAGTAGTTCGATGAGCGTAAACGCTCCTTTTTTATTTTTCATCATTGCTTATTTGTCCTCCATTGGACGGGCGGTCGAGCTTCGCACGACCAGAGATGTAGCAAATTGTTTTGATTGAGTGATGAGGCAGCCATCGATCAGTGCAATAAGTGACTTTGCAGCATGCCTCGACATCTCATCAAACGGTTGTTTCACGGTGGTTAGATTTGGTTCTACTAGCGATGCCATTGGAACGTTATCAAATCCTACAATAGAAATTTCTTCGGGAATGCGAATTCCTCGTTCTTTACAGGCGGTATAAAATCCAACTGCAGATTCATCGTTTGCACAGCACATTGCCGTCGGTCGATCCTTCAGTGCCAAAATCTTTCGTCCGCCTTCAAACCCTAGGCTTTGTTGAAATCCTCCCTCAACTAGCCATGCTGGTTTGATTTCAAGACCAAGACTATTCATTGACTCGACAAATGCGGCGTTTCGTTCCAAACCATCAACATGATTATTTGGCCCAAGTAGCATTCCTATTTTCTTATGGCCAAGTTCTGCAAGATGCTGAACTGCGAGCTGCATGCCGCCTTGATTATCAATGTCAAAATTTGGAGAAGTCGAATTCCGTCCACTCAGCACAACGTGGGGGAAATTAATTTCTGACAAATATGCGATTCCGGCAGAATCATGTGGAGGGGCCAAAAATATGGCCCCATCGCATCGGCCATCAAGCAGAGGGTAGATGGCTTCTCGGGACTCGGTCGATTTGATCTGAGTTAGAATCAAGACGTCTTGCTGTAAGAGTTCGTAAGTATTGACAATGCCGTTGAGCATGCTGACGAAGTACGGGCCAACGATCATGTCCATTTCGACCCTTGGTGGAACGATCCCGATGACGTGGCTCTTCCGGGTGATTAAAGAGCGGGCAAGTCGGTTTGGACGATAGTGGAGTTTTGCCGCGACTTCCAGAATTCTATCTTTTACTTCGGAAGGTACCGATCGTGGACCATCGTTCAGAGCATAGCTAACGGTACTTACCGAAACTTTAGCCTCTCTCGCTATGTCTTTGATCGTCGCCATTGATGAATCCGAAACGTTTCGCGAAACGTTTCGGATTACTTTACACCAACTTAAATGAGAATTGTCTGTATTTTTTTAACATTTGTTGTTCCGGGATCAAATTTGTGATTTGGAGGACAGGATGCATATGGGTACAAAGGACTATTTTTTGAGTTCACGGTAACGATCTGAAGGGAACTATTGACGCCCGGTAAAAGTCCCAGTTACCGCACCGTTAGATTTTTGATAGAATAGCGGTGTCTCGCATTTATACCATCAGTTTTTTGAGGTTCAAGTTGAAGTTATTCTCTACATCGATAATTCTCGCATTGGCAGGGCTTGGTTTTGCCAACACTACATTCAAAGTTTCGGTTCCAAACACCGAGCAAATCAACAAAGGGGCTGTCCCCGGATTTATCCTTGTTAAGTACAAGAAGGAAGTTGCAAACTCCATTGCTCAAGCTAGTAAGTTGCAAACCCTGCGGACTCGCGAAAGTGGTTCGAACGGAATGCAGTTCCAGGCGCAGATCGGAAAGTCTGGCTGGATCATGTACAAGATTCCTACCGTGGTTGACCCAGTTGCTTATGTAGATTTTGTCCGCAAAAATGAGTCGAGAGCGATTAATGTGGAAACTGTCAAGGAAGTTCGTACCCTCCTTTTGCCACCGAACGATCCTGATTTTGATGACGTTCAATACGATGATCCAGTTGGTCTCTACTTTCTAGACCTTCGAGATGATACAACGGATCCACTTTCGTTCCGCCGAGATTGGCACTTTGACGATATTGATGCCCTCAACGCGTGGTCGGTTTGGCCAAACCAATATTACACGGCGGCTAATAAGCCAACTAATACACCGATGATTGCAATTATCGATAGTGGGTGCGACATGGATCATCCGGACTTTCGAAATGCAGGCGGTGCCGGAACGGATATCTCTCAGGGCGGACAATTCGATAAGTCGAAGTCTGTCCAAATTCAGTTAGGAAACATAGTCGGCCCCGATGTAACAGACCGTAACGGTCACGGAACTCATGTTACGGGTTTAGCTCTTGCGGCTGCCAATAACGGCTCGTTTGCCGGTCACGGAACCCTCGGAACTGGTTACGCCTGTAAAGGCATGATCATTAAGTGCATCCAAGACAATGGCACCGGATTAGATTCTGATGTAGCGAGTTCAATCTATCACGCAGCAGACAATGGTGCAGACGTAATAAGTATTAGTCTGGGAACAACGTTTTTCAGCCAGGTTATGCAAGATGCCATAACCTATGCAACCGAAAAAGGATCAGTTGTCGTTGTTGCAGGAAATGAGTCAGGGTCTGGTGGAGGAGATCTAGGACCAATTTGGCCCGCGGCTAGTAGTGGAGTCCTAGGCGTAACTGCCAACGGTCCAGATTGGATTCCGGCTACAGTAAATTATACTGGATACGGATTTTATGTTGACCTTGGTGCTCCTGGCGGAGATTTCCAACTAATTGGTGATCCATTCGCTGGAGATGCGTATTACAAACTTCAGTTCAATTGGTCGACTGCCACAAGATATACCAATTACATTATTGACAATGCACTCGCTGCTCCACCTTACACGATGAACTATACATACTTGCTTGGAACAAGTATGGCCTGTCCGGTGGTCGCCGGTGGCCTAGGCAACTACATGGGTAAGAACAACCTTCGCCAAGGCAACTGGTCAAATATTCAGACGTATCGGGCAGCAGAAAAAGGTGCCCAAAGCCAAGGGGCTGCCTTCGGCGGATGGGAACTAGTCAATGGCTACGGATTCTTTGACTTCCAAGCCATGATGATCGACCAAGATTCGCGCGTCGCTCAAATAGGCGGTGTTGAAGGCATTGTGTACGACGGTGGAACTGCGGTCGCAAACGCAACCGTTCGGGCCAAGAAGTTAGATGTGAACACCGGGCTTCTAACTGGAGTTACCTTTACGACCTCGTCATTCGCAAATGGTAACTATCGGTTTGATGGAATGGCTCCTGGCTTCTACAACGTATGGGCTATTGCTTTTGGACACCGAAAGGATTTTTGGGTTGAAGTCAAAGCTGGTTCAGATCATAGCGGCGTTGACTTCTTCTGCGGAACTCCAGTCATCGACTCCGATGGCCCAGTGGTTCCAAAGTGCAATATTACTGCTTCGTCAGCAACAAATCTAAACGTTGATCATTTTGCCTACGACCCAGAAACGAGGCTCGTAGATGTTTCATTCCAAGTGCTCAATTCAAGCAATGCGGTCGTTGTTAGCCCGAAGAGAATATTCTTCGAAACAAATATTGTTAACCTTCCATTTGGAACTACCTTGCCAGGCGGAACCTACACGCTTAGGGCAACCTACACAAACGGTGAAGGCTTTACGACTATCGTCGACAAGCCGTTTTCGATTGGAAACACCCCAGTTTCTGTTGGGGGCACGATCACACTGCAGAACTTTAGCGCGGTTACCAACCGAACGATCGTCATGCAGATTAGAAATCCAGGAACAACGACGGTTGTTGAAACATACAACTTAACTGTTCACAACGGTTCGACATTCAACATCAACACCTCGTTGCGAGGCAACTACGATCTTGCGTTCAAGGGAGCTCATTTCATGAGAAAAGTGTTGGCAAATGTGAACATCACGAACTCGGGTGTGGCAGGTCTTGCTCCAAGTTTAAAGAATGGTGACTGTGATGGATCCAATGTTGTGGGAACCGCCGACTTCAATGCTTTGAGAGCTGCATTTGGGTCAAGTACAGGCTCACCAACCTGGAACATCAACTGCGACCTCGATGGCAGCGGAACGGTCGGCACCGCTGACTTTAACATCCTCAGAACATTCTTTGGTCAGTCTGGAGAAAACTAAGGACTCAAGTTCTTCAACGAAGCCCCTCTTTCAATGTAAAAGAGGGGCTTTGTGCTACATAATCTTCTCATATGG
This sequence comes from Armatimonadota bacterium, assembly GCA_031430115.1. Taxonomy (GTDB): domain Bacteria; phylum Armatimonadota; class Fimbriimonadia; order Fimbriimonadales; family Fimbriimonadaceae; genus Fimbriimonas. The sequence continues at coordinate 10,754 of JANPAV010000128.1, forward strand.
CAGATCGGCCAAGTTGGGATACTTACTTTATGGATATCGCCCATCTGGTGGCGACCCGGGCAACTTGTCCAAGACTCAGTGTTGGTGCTGTGCTCGTGAAGGATCGCAGAATTCTTGCAACTGGCTACAACGGCGCCCCTCGAGGTATTTCTCATTGTCCAGAGGATGGTCATAAAACAGATTGGCCAGGCGGCTGCCTTAAAGCTGGACATTGTATTCGGGCACTTCATGCCGAACAAAATGCGTTGCTTTCTGCAGCGATGATCGGAACACCTTGTGCAGGTTCGACAATTTATGTTACTAATCAGCCTTGTAATATGTGCGCCAAAATGATCATCAACGCTGGAATTGAGAAGGTGATATACAAAGGTGATTATCTTGACGAATTCTCTTTAGAGCTTTTCCGAGAATCTGGAATTGAACTGTGCCGATTCAGGGAAGGAGAATTGGAGATTGTTAACTAATGTCGGTTTTTAACAATCCGTCCTTGATGGAGAACATCAAGTTGACCACAATTGGATGTGGTATTGCCGGAGCAATCAGCTTCTTTCTAACTCCAGTCGTCCGAAAATTTGCAATCAAAAAGGGCGCAGTAGACGATCCAAAACAAGACGATCGAAGGGTTCACTCGGAACCCACGCCGCGATGGGGTGGACTAGCCATCTACGCAGCGATAGTCATAGCCACCATCATCACCATGCTTATTGGGCACCGTCCTGCAGGGTCATACATGTGGGGAATCCTAATCATTTCGAGTATTTTGGTTGTTGTTGGTGCCTTAGATGACCTGTATCAGTACAAAGCGAAAATTCAGGCATTAGTTCTTTTGCTTGCTGGGGTTGCGATTCAATTCTTTGATGACGGGGGGAAAAATGCACGCGTTCATATTTACGGATTTGATAACCCCTTTTCAGGAAACTATGTTCACCTCGTTTGGCTTGGAATTCCGTTGACCGCGATCTATATATTTGTGGTTACGAAGACAATGGATACGATTGATGGGATTGATGGTCTTACGGCAGGAATAGCGACGATTGCGGCAGGAACCCTTTCTCTGATTGCAGTTTATGAGGGACAAGGTCGAGTCGCTATCATGACTGGCGCGACCTGTGGGGCTGCTTTAGGATTTCTTAGGCACAACTATAATCCTGCGAAGATCTTTATGGGAACAGGTGGGGCTTATGTTTTAGGCTTTACTTTGGCGTGTCTCAGTGTCGTTGGGACTCTGAAAACTGCTGCAGCTGGGGCAATATTTATGCCTCTTTTGATCTTTGGGTTGCCTATCGTTGATGCGGTTGTGGTCGTTATTAAGCGAATAAGAAGTGGCGTGCCAATAACTCAAGCCGACAAGCGTCACTTCCATCATGGGCTCTTGGCACGGGGACTAAGCCAACGGCAAACCGTTGCGGTACTCTATACTGCCGCCGCAATTCTATGCGTCATAGGCTTACTGCTTATCCGGGTATTCGGAACTCATAAATGACCATCCTCCAATCAATTGTTTATGGTGTTGTTCAAGGTCTCACCGAGTTTATTCCCGTTTCATCAACCGCTCACCTTAGGCTCCTACCGGCGCTCATGCATTGGCCCGATCCAGGAGCGGCGTTCACTGCGGTTATTCAACTTGGTACTGTTTTGGCAGTCCTTATCTATTTTTGGAAGGATCTTTCTGCTGCCTTTATGGGTTGGGCAAAGTCATTTACGGGTGACAAGAATACGGTTGAAGCTAGAACCGGTTGGGCAGTTTTCTACGCAACAATCATTATTGCGGTCGTCGCTAAGCTGCTTGAAAAATACATCGAGGGTCCATTTCGGTCGCTCTATGTGGTCGCAGGTTCAATGATCGTAATGGCAATTCTTATGTTCATTGCCGACAGCAGAAAGGACAATGATCGAACTATTGAGGCGATTCAAACCACGGATGGAATAAAGATTGGTTTGTGGCAATGCCTAGCATTGATACCGGGAATGAGCAGGAGTGGAAGTTCAATAACTGGAGCTCTTTTCGGCGGATTTGACCGCCGATCTGCTGCCCGCCTATCGTTTCTTATGTCAGTTCCCGCAATTACATTGGCAGGACTTTATGAAGGTTTCAAGAAGTATAAGGAAATTGCCGATGGAATGATGACCCCGACCATTATTGCCGCGATCGTTAGCTTTGTTGTTGGATATGCCTGCATTAGTTGGTTAATCAACTTCTTGTCAACAAAAGGTACCAAGCCGTTTGTGGCTTACCGGATTGTACTCGGCGTTGTGATCCTCGTCCTTTGTGCTACGGGCACCATTAACCCAGACTCTGATACCATGAAAGCCGATGTTCCGAAAGAAACCTCAACAACCTCAGTTTGATATCGAGTGGGTTATTGTTGGACTCGGTAACCCTGGTCCAGAGTATGCCCGGACTCGTCATAACGTAGGGTTTGATGCAATTGAGGAGTTTGCTTCCAAACACAATATTAAGCTCGATCGGGGGAAGCATAAGGCCAGAATTGGTACCGGTCAAATTGATGGAGTGGGAGTAGCTCTAGTTAAGCCAATGACTTATATGAATCTCAGTGGGCAGTCAATTGCGCCAACATTACGTGAGTTTGGAGTAAAGCCCGACCACCTAATTGTTATAGCTGATGAACTTGATTTTCCGGTAGGTAAGGTAAGAATGAAGCCCAAGGGCGGTTCGGCTGGGCATAATGGCCATAAAAGCATTATTCAATCGCTTGGTACGGATGAATATGCTCGAATACGTGTTGGAATCCATTCGGAGGAACGTGGCGAAACAATTGACTTCGTGCTTTCCAAATTCCATCCCGACGAACGAGTTGATATTGATCGAGCCATCGCAAAAACAATTGATGGCATCGAAGCTGCATTAAGTGGCGGCATCGAGCGTGCGCTCATCGCCATAAACGAATAATTTAGAGCTATGCAGCCAACAGATGTGGCTTGTTCGGCATCACCCTTCGATAGGCAATCCTTACGGTTAATTCTGGATCAATTGCGAGCCAAGGGAATTTATTGAGCGCTTTCATAGTCGGTTCAAGCTTGTCTTCAATCGATCCAACAAAGAACTCATTGCCCGAATAGCGGCCGACAACAGAATTTTCCGAATTGTTTGCCATCAAAACACTTGCTACGTGACGAAGAACTTCGTCTCCAACTGCACGTTCAAATTTCCGATTGATGTGGTCCAGATTCTGGATTTCATATATGGTGGCAAAAGAACAGCCTTGCGACTGAGATAATTCGAGGGCTTCGGTCTTATTATGAACGCCAGTGAGGGGGTCTTCTCTAAGGAGGTTTTTTACCAAGTTAAGATGGCTGGAAAGATCCGCCTCTGAATAAACCCAATCGTTCTCATGACACGAAATAGTTTCTATTGAGACCAAGGACGGATTGATTCCGAGAGTCAGGTCGTGGACTCTCGCCCAGCGTTCCATCCTTGACAAGTGAACTCGCTTTTCAAACTCAATTGCCGTGCGAAGAGAAGTTAAGGAAGACAACGGGTTCTGCGATGTTTCCAAAACTTGTGATTGCCAGAAGTGGATCAGCGCCAAGTCACTCATTGATGTTGCGTCTGGTGCAGTGGCAATCGAATCAGTCAACATTTCCACCGACTTCTCTAGGTTGCCGCAAAGATAATACGCATAACCTGTCGCTCCTTGAACTCGTGCTTCAGAACTGTAGTGACCATTTTTTGTTGATGACTTTAAGGCTATTTGAAGGTTCGGAAGTGCTTGATCAGGTTTTCCTTGGATCAACAAGGATTCTCCGAGATATTGAAATGCCATTTCCACAAGCGAGGGCGCAAAGTCTTCAAGCTTCCCAGACAAGACGTCAAGAAGAAGCGATGTAGCAATTTGAGCGTCAATTTTTGAGAACCCCTTGTCGCCAACAAAGGTCTTTTCCCACGCCTTCGTAACATAGCTCTTGGCAAGATCGACTTTTAGCTCTACAAGTGCGTCAGCATCCCCAAGGTTTCTGACGATTTCGAGGGCGCTGATTTGGCATCGTATACAGTGATCTATAAGTCCCAGCGACGCATAGTTTGCCGCATAGTGCATCATAATCCACGCGGTTCCGCGCAGGTCGCGAATCTGGTGGAAGTAGTCAAATGCTATTTGCCAATCGGAAAATGCTAGGACAGAATTGTCTTGCGTGTAGGCTACCCATCCCCGAGCCTGATGGATTCTTGCCAGAACGTAAGTGAGTCTCAGTTCAAAGGCAATTTTCTGTGCCTCATTAACGTGCCGCGTGGCCTCGTCGTGGCGCCCAAGACTGGCGTAACACGAACCCAGTGCCGCAAAAGCATAGGCTTGAGTTTCCCAATCCCCCTCACTTGCAAATTTTAATGCCGAGTTAGCCAACTCTAAAGCTTGGTGGGGAACTCGATTACTCAATTCGAGTGCTGACTTAGCGTCCGCGAGTGCTTGGTTATGTCTTCCTGTCATGAGTCGTCCAACTTAATTTTCGGCTCATGTCACCAGCAACTTTACGGTTGTAGTGCCTTATTCTTTCGACGATTGATGACCCACATGATGACTCCGAAGACGATTAAGAAGTCATCAATCCATCCGAGGATCGGCATCACATCGGGAACGATATCAATCGGAGAGATCAGATAAAGAGTTGCGAGTCCGCAAACAAGCCTAACTGGCCAAGGGTTTTCCTTGTTATTCGCAGCTTTGGCAAACCGAACGGTTTGATTCACACTAGTATGACGGAAGAAACTATTCTTTCGTTCCACCCAAGCCCTTACCTGGGGCAGGGGACTTAATAATCGGTTGCTTAGCTGCTTTCGTTGCCGTTGTTTCAAAAGGCAAAGGTGTCAATGGTGGAAGTTTAGCAATCAAACCTTTCTTTTTGTAGTCCTCAAGTTTCTTTTTTAGAGCAGTAATACGGTTTTTATCATCGGGGTGAGTGCTAAGGAATTCTACGTTGCCGCCGCCACCTTTTAGCTTGCGAAAGAGTTCGAATACGGAAATCATCCCTTCTGGGTTGTAGCCTGCCTTGAGATTAAAGTCGAAACCATATTGATCTGCTTCCTTCTCTTGCCCTCGGCTTAAATCCAAATTTGGACCATATTGGGTAACAACTTCGGCAATCTCCATGTTCTTTCTGCTAATTCCAAAAATGGTGCCAAGGGCAAGGATTCCCAGGCTTCTCGTTTGAAGCGTATTCACTGAGCTTGCCCAGTGCTCTCGGCGGACGTGAATTAGCTCATGGCCCATTATTCCGGCAATTTCATCAACGGTAGTCAGTTTGTCGATCAATCCCGTGAAGAAGAACACTGGTCCACCTGGAATTGCGAATGCGTTGACTTCCTTAGAGTCGATCACGTCGAACGTGAATTCCCACGGTTCCTTTTTGATTTCGTCAGGTGTTCGAGCGTTTACAAATCGTTGACCGACCAACCTTAGGAGCTTTACTCGGGGGTCTGTATCGGGCAAGACTTTATTCTCTTTTCGAATTTTCATTGCGTATTCCTTTCCTGCTTTGATCTGATCAGCCTTTGATGGTTTGAACTGGGCATTGCCAACAACGACAAGGGCAAAAACGGAAACGGAGCCAAAAAACTTAAACATCTTCATGGGTATATGACGTTTATTGTACGGGTTTATATCCATTTTGAACCTGAATTCACTCATAAAATTAGAATATTGTTTCGTTTGCTCAGATTCTTGTTTGAACGTGGAATAAGAGAAATATCTCTCGGTGACCGTTGAAAGAGTCAATTTCGAAAACCTAGAAATAATACTTATCTCTAAGGAAAAGCGAAATGGAATCCGAAACATTGAATGGGAGCTTCTCGATTTAAAACGGGAGGATGTCAAACCAAAATGAAGCGAAACAACATGCGAAAAGGAGCTTTTACGCTCGTCGAAATTATGATCGTAGTATTGATCATCGGAATCTTGATGGCAATTGCGGTACCGAACTTTGTCAAAGCACGAGAAAGCAGCAGAAAGAATTCATGCATTGCTAACCTCAAGCAAACCGACTCGGCTAAGGAGCAATGGGCGATGGACAACAAGAAAGATGCTGGCGCATCCGTTGCTTTCACCGATCTCGTTGGTGCAACTTTGTATATGAAATCAACTCCAACTTGTCCAAGCAGCGGAACTTATACTGTTGGTAACGTCGGAACAAACCCAACTTGCGATAAGTCACTCCACGTCTTGCCGTAAGAGTGTTAGTTTCCTTTCGATGTATAACCCAGGCATTTCGTGCCTGGGTTTTTCTTTTGTCAGACGCTTCCGTACTTGGCAACTTTACTTGGTTGGAGGGGTTGATGATCGGGAATAAGTACTTTAACAGGGATCATTCAGGCCTTGTCTGGATGACGAAAAACATGAAAAAACAAAATCTGAGAAAAGGAGCTTTTACGCTCGTCGAAATTATGATCGTTGTTCTGATCATCGGAATTTTGATGGCAATTGCAGTTCCGAACTTTGTCAAGGCACGAGAAAGCAGCAGAAAGAATTCTTGCATTGCTAACCTCAAGCAAACCGACTCTGCTAAAGAGCAATGGGCGATGGATAACAAGCAAGATGCTGGCGCATCCGTTGCTTTCACCGATCTTGTTGGTGCAACTTTGTACATAAAGTCAACTCCAACTTGTCCAAGCAGCGGAACTTATACCGTTGGAAACGTCGGAACGAACCCAACTTGCGATAAGTCACTACACGTCTTACCGTAAAATTACTGCTAAGCAAAAAAGTTTTCAGACACCCGCACGAAATGTTGCGGGTGTTTCTTTGTGCGGCTCGACATCAATTCTGAGGTGCGAACGATTTTAGATTTCGTTCCGAAAGTCGGGAGTACGGGGAGATTTGTTCATTTCACATTCTTACTTCTTCTTAATCATCTTTTGCTTTGAGCTTGGGGAGCGCGTACAAAATTTTGGCCCAGATACTGGTCGTCCACATTTGAATTAGTGCAATGCTAATCTCAAACAGATGGACTTAGAGAAGGAGCTGTGGACGAAGGAAAATTATGTGCCAGTTGGCGCAAAAGTTAGCTTGTCAGACTTGGTTGGCCCAACGCTTTATTTTAAAGCAAAACCAACTTACCAAAAGCCTGGCCAGTACATTCTCGGGCGGGTCGGAACGATGTCGCAATCCACGGTGGAAGGGCATGTCTTGCCTGAATAGAAACGAGGGAAGCTCGAATTAGGAAATGCTATAGGGATTAAACGTACCTTTGTGGAATATATGAATCACACAGTGGAGATTGAATGAAAAAAACTGCCTCACCGCGTCAAGCGGGCTTTACGCTGGTCGAAATAATGATAGTGGTTCTGATTATTGGAATTCTCATGTCAATTGCCGTACCAAGTTTCTTTCAATCGAGGCAATCAGCCAGGAAATCATCCTGCATTGGTTCCCTCAAACAAATTGAAAATGCGAAGGAACAATGGGCGATGGATAACAAGAAAAATAACGGGGATGCGGTCGCCTTTGCAGATTTGGTCGGCGTAACGTTATACTTAAAAGCCACCCCGGCGTGTCCTGCCAGCGGGACCTATGCCGTCAATGTAATTGGCACTATGCCAACCTGCGATATTGCCGGCCATTTGCTTCCATAAGGTTTAATTCAAATCTTGCAAAACTACTGGGCTTATTTTCGCTGATATGCGGAAGTAGTCCTTTGCAATGTACGTGAAACGAAGAAGGAATAATGGATTTACACTGATTGAAGTAATGCTTTCAGTATTCATGGTTACATGTGCAGGAGCAATCCTTGCCAGTGCAATGCCCGCTGCAACAGTAAGTCGAATGAAAGGCAATTACCTCAATAAAGCCGCAAACTTCGCCCAAAAGGAAGTCGAATTGATGAAAGCCCAAACTTATTCCAACTTGACCGCAGCTAAAATATATTCTGCCGATCTCATCGATAGCACCTCGCCGATTGCCACCAATACTTACTCCTGCAATAGTACCGATGCTGCAGTGGGCGATCGGGTTTCAGATATTTTGCCGAACGGAACTGCCTCGGTGAAAATTGAACAAGTGGATTTAGAACTGAAGAGAATCACCCTCACCGTTAACTGGTCTGAAAAGGGACGGAGTCGATCCTATGTTGTTGGTTCGCTGGTGGCAAATTTATGAAAAGAATTATACGAAACCGCCGGCGCGGCGCGACCATGATTGAAGTCGTGGTCGGATCCGGAATATCTGTCGTGACTCTGGTCGGTGGTGTTGGCTGCTTTATGGCCGGCATGATGAGTTGGATGAAAGGAGTTGGAGCGATGGATTCCATTTCCAAATCTCAAGATTCAATCAAATTGATGTCACAACAGCTTCGCGAGGCGATGTCTGTAGTCATTAGCGATAATGGAGCGACCGTAACTTACAAGATTCCATCGAAGGATCAAAGTGGTAGCTATGTACTTCCACTAGCGTCTGACGGAGTGACATACCAATTCAAGCTTGAGAATGGAACACTGTCCCAGATAACTGGCGGCAACTCCCGAGTTGTAGCCTCGAACGTTCTGTCAACCGATCCACAAACTGGATCCGCATACAAAGTATTTAGTGCAAACAACGGAGATGTAACCCGACAGGTAGTCATTACTTTGATTACCTCTCGACAAGGATTTCGAAACAATTGGACCCCGTCTCGATCACGTGAAAGCGTGTACCTGAGGAATGTGCCTCAACTGTCAAGGTAAGTATGAATAAACTACGAAGAAAACGAGGCTCTACTTTTTTGGCGGCAACAATGCTTATGTCGCTGTTGAGTGTCGCTGGCATGACCTATATGAGTTCCGCTTCAAGTGTCATGAAGGCCGCTAAGAGGAAAGCACTTGACATTCAGATGACTCAGCTTTGCGATGCTGGAGTTCAAACGATACTCCGCAATTATTGGCGGTCCTTTAAGCAGACGCAATCATTTGATGATTTGACCACGGATTGTAATTCAGCCAGCCCAGAATTTCCGGCAGCAGCAATGACTGGAACTTTACCGGGGGTTGGTATGTATTCGGCCGCGATTACAAGCTTTGCCCAGCCAGTGGGGGATTCCTTTTCAAGGACAGTAACCGTTCGTGCGATTGGATTCATTGACCGCGATTCCAATAGCTCTCTGGATTCTAATGAACCAGCAAAGGTCGTCGATGTTAAAGTAACTTTTCAACTAAAGAGGAGCCAAGTTTTTGACTATGTTTACTTTGTGAATAACTATGGCTGGATGGACGGTTTTCAACAAAATGATCTGTATTTGAATGGAGATCTTCGAGCCAACGGAGACTTTACGTTAACGAACGGGACACCAACCATCAATGGAACCGTCATTGCAACACCAAACGATAAGCTTAACTCTGGCACAGCGGGAAACATCTCTGGAACTCCAGTTAAATGGACCGACGCAACCTACAAGTCGTATCAGGCTGGCAATTCAAACTTCGTTTCTCGAATGAGACAGGCCTATGATTCAACAAAGCATGGTGCGAGAGGAAGCAATACCTACGAAGAATGGAGAGACGTTCTGTTTGACACGACTGGTAGTGTTCTCAACAACAAGCTGACTGGTGCTACTCTCAGCGATTCATCTGGTTCAAAAGGCTGGGTGCGAACAGCTAACAACAACAATCCGACTTTTAATATGATTGACCCAGCTCCGACTCAGGAAGTTGTCATGCCTGACCTTGGTGACATCAGTGAATACCAGGCGCTCAGTACATCATACGTTGATTCCAAAGCGCTCTTTGCCGATGGAACTTCTAATCCACGCTACAACCTTGGATCTTCGATTGAGGTTTGGAACTCGTCAACCAATGCGTATGTTCGACTAGATACTAACGGATATATCAATGGATCTGCCATTTTGGTCGGCACTTTGGATCGTCCAATCAAAATCCATGGTCCGATAACTGTGGCTCAGGATGCGGTGATCAAGGGCTATGTTACTGGTCAAGGGACCGTCTATACCGGAAGAAATGTTCACATTGTAGGTTCCATTCGATACAAGAATCCGCCGGATTTTCGTGGGAATAACCCAACCACAATTGATCAGCAAAATGAGAAAGCGGATCTGCTGGGGCTTGCCGCTCGAGCATCAGTAATGATGGGAAATCCTACTGGATTTACAAATACTACTCTGCAGTACATGAGCCCTCCGTTTACCAAGTCACGAAGGGATGAGAACGGAAACGTTATTCCGGCGTTCAACGCAAATGAAACTGACTCAAGCGGCAGGAAGCGATATCAAAGCGTTATTTCTGACACCACTATGAACAGCATTGCTGAAGGAGTAAACCAACTTGATGCGGTTATGTACACCAACTTTGTTGGTGGTGGAAACCTGGGTACCTCTGGTGGCGGAGTTGCAGTAAACGGCACGATTATTAGTCGAGACGAGGCCATGGTTATCTACAGCTTGCCGATGTCTATGAACTACGATTCAAGAATCAAAGAGAGATCTTTGACACAAAAGCCGTTGGTAGACGTTAAGCTGCCACGGAGTCCAGTGCTCATGAAGGGTACTTGGCAAGATAGGGGAACAACATATGGAACGTAAGATTGGAATAGCATTGATCGTATTGGGGTTAGCGGCGTTCAGCCCGGCCCCAATAAATAAAGCCAAAGGTCCGAGGACTTTTCAACCCGAAAAATCTCAAGAGCAAGTTGGTAAGGAAATGACATTCAATGGGGTTGCTCCCGTCGTTGGTCAAGTACCAAGAGTCATTAACCAGGGTGGAATAACCTTGGCACCAGAACACTTGGAAGGTGCTGAAAAAGCGGGACAAGGCTCCGCAAGAGTTAATAGCAATAATGCCGATAAAGTCGGTGCAGCAATTTCCCAAGTTGGCAAGCGAATTGAAACAGAAGAACATCCGGCAAAATTCGCCTGGTTCTATGGTTTGTTGATAGCCGTACTCGGCTTCTTGGGCTGGAAGCTTTTCCAATACAAAATTGAGAAGAGCACTCCAGTCCCAGAGTTTAGTAAGCGTCTTCTGAAAGAATTCGAAAACGGTCGGATTTAAGTTCGACTATTTTAGGGCAGCTTCTAAATCGGCAACGATCTGAGCACTGTCAGGCTTCATTCTCGCAGAATATCGCTTGACCGTGCTTCCGTCTTTTCCAACTAAGAATTTTGCGAAGTTCCAATCTACATCTGTTGTGCTGTTCGACTGAGCGAGGAGCCACTTGTAAAGTGGAGCGATGTCGTCACCCTTTACCGAGATCTTGCTGAACATGGGGAATTTGACGTCATACGTTGACGTGCAGAAAGTTTTGATCTCTTCGTTGGTCCCAGGCTCTTGACCTCCAAAGTTGTTGGCCGGAAAACCGAGAACAACCAATCCTTGCTTCTGATACTTTTGGTAAACCTCTTCGAGCTGCTTATATTGAGGAGTATTTCCGCACTTTGTAGCCACGTTCACCACTAGCAAAACTTTTCCTTTGAATTTCTTGAGACTGGTTGGGCGACCATCGATGTTCGCCATCGTAAAATCGTAAATCGAGCCTGCCATTGGGGTTCCTACTTTCATTGCCATCAATGAAGCGATTGCTAGGGATGTAACCATAACATGATTCTACGTCATACTTTCCTGCAAAGTGGGCGAAAAACTATATTTCATTAGGGTTGGCGGCACCGCAATGGGCGGCGTTGCTGGAGCACTTACTGAAGCTGGCTATGAGGTATTTGGATCGGAAGAAGTCATCTACGAACCGATGAAATCCTATTTGTCGAAGTGTGGAGTGACGGTTTTTCCATCCTTTGATGGTTCGCGGTTGATCGAAACCGCGCCGGAAATTGTTGTTGTAGGAAATGCTGTTTCTCGAGGTAACGAAGAACTTGAAGTAGCTCTTGAGCAAAAATTGAACTGCGTTTCGCTGCCTCAAGTTATAGCGTCCAAACTTATTGGATCGAACACGAGCATTGTAATTTCCGGCACCCACGGAAAAACGACGACGACTGCCATGACTGCCAATATGCTTGACGTGGGAGGCTTAGGTCCGGGCTATCTCATTGGAGGAGTGCCAGGCAACTTTGATGTATCCTGTCGACCAGCAAGCGGTTCGGTTTTCATCAGTGAAGGAGATGAGTATGATTCGGCGTACTTTGATAAGCGGTCTAAATTTCTCCACTACAAACCAGATATCGCGGTTGTCAACAACATTGAATTTGACCACGCCGATATCTT
>JANPAV010000129.1:0-4566 GCA_031430115.1 Armatimonadota bacterium
GGCTGCCTCAGCGACGGCTGGATGATCAACCAGAGCGGATTCGACTTCCATCGTCGAAATGTTGTGACCCGCCACGAGCATGATGTCGTCAACTCGTCCGAGTAGCCAAAGGTAGCCGTCGTCGTCCAACTTGATGCCGTCACCGGCAAAATAGGTGTTGGGGAATTTGCTCCAATACGTTTTCTGATACCGTTCGGGATCATTGTAGATACCTCGAGTCATGGATGGCCAAGGATAGTCGAGGACCAAAAATCCGCCTTTGGCAGTTCCAGTAGCGTGAGGACCAGCGACATCGACGCCGTTGCCTTCTTCGTCCAGAACCTTTACGCGAATTCCTGGGAAAGGATGGGTCGCGGAGCCAGGCTTCGTTGTTGTGATTCCGGGGAGGGCAGTGATCATAATCGCGCCGGTTTCAGTTTGCCACCATGTGTCCACAACGGGAAGTTTGCCTTTCCCAATGACGCTGTGGTACCACATCCACGCTTCGGGGTTGATCGGCTCTCCTACTGATCCAAGGAGGCGCAAAGAGGAAAGATCACAACGATTTGGATACTCATCTCCCCATTTCATGAAGGTTCTAATCGCGGTTGGTGCCGTGTACAAAATGGTCGCTTGGTGCTTCTCGATGATGCGCCAAAATCGGTCTTTGTCTGGAGTATCTGGTGCACCTTCGTAGATCAGAACTGTGGTTCCGTTGCATAAAGGGCCATATGTGATGTAGCTGTGACCAGTAACCCAACCGCAGTCGGCAGTGCAGAAATGGATGTCGTCTTCCTTGTGATCGAAGACTAGCTTGGATGTCGCCGAAACGCCAACCATGTATCCACCGGTAGTATGGGTGATTCCCTTCGGCTTACCAGTGGAGCCACTTGTGTACAAAATGTACAGCAAGTCTTCGGCGTCCATCGGTTCGCATGGGCAATCACTGGACTGTTGAGGGACTAAATCTTTCCAAGCGATATCGCGTCCTTCAACCATGTTGACCGCCCCTGTCTTCTCGCCAGTTCGCTCAAGTACCAAAACCTTCTCGACGGTATGGCAACCGAGTTCCATAGCTTCGTCGGTGATCTTTTTAAGCTGGACTACCCCGCCTCGCCTCCATCCGCCGTCGGCAGTTACAATGACCTTTGCTGAGGCATCGTTTGCTCGTTCTTGAAGCGAGTCGGCGCTAAATCCGCCGAAGACGACCGTATGCGGCGCGCCGATTCTTGCGCAAGCGAGCATTGTCATCGGAAGTTCGGGAACCATTGGCATGTAAATGCAAACTTTGTCGCCTTTTCCAACCCCAAGAGATTTAAGGGCATTCGCAATACGACTGACTTCATCCTTCATTTCGGCGAAAGTGATTGTCCGGGAGTCGCCGGGCTCACCTTCAAAAATGATCGCTGGTTTGTTCGCTCGACTTCCCAATGCATGCCGATCGACGCAATTGTAAGTGGCGTTCAGCTTTCCGCCAAGAAACCACTTAGCGTTTGGCGCGGTGAACTCAACCGTCGTGTGCCACTTCTCGAACCAATCAAGCTTGTTCGCCCACTCTTCCCAGAATCCCGTTGGGTTATGAAACGCCCTTTCGTAGATCCCAACGTCATTCGCGTTTGCTTGAGCGGCAAACTCCGCTGAGGGAGGAAACAAGCGGTCTTCGGATAGGAGGGTATCGATGGTTTCAGACATGTGGGACTAGGATTTTACCGACAAGGAAGGTTTGAGAGCGCAGATCTCAGAGCTCAGGTTGTAGATTTAGTTGGTCGCAATGATTTTGCCAATCCAAATAGTATCTTTCCTAACTCTTCTGCAAGTTGTCGCTCTATTGTCGCATCCTCGAATCCCAATCGTTCGCAAAGCTCTAGCTGTGTTTGAACTTCACGAGCCGACCCAAGGGCAATATCAACGAAACGTGCAAAATCTGCTCGGGATGACCTGCCATAACCTTCGGCGACATTGAGCGGAATTGAAATCGCAGCTCGTTGAAGCTGTGGAACGAGAACGAACCGTTGAGAAGCTGGAAGCTTTTCTGAATACTTATAAATGAGAACCGACAAATCCATTCCTTTTTGCCAGGCGATTAATTCCCGAAACTGCATCCCCTCATTATTCCTGAGCTCTGTGCCCCGTGCTCTGTCACCCTGTTACGAACTCGACTAATCCCCACTGCTCGGGCTGATGCATATCGACAACACCTTGCGGAGACCAGACCCAGTTGTCCTCTTTGAGCCCTGGACGCTTGACAAATTTCCCGTCAACGACGTCAACATGCCACTCTACTCGTGAGAAGTTGATCTTCCACTGGTCACCTGGCTTGGGCGGAACATCTTTCCGCGAAATCTCTTCGATTGGATGCCAGGGAATGTGAATTTCGACGCTCCAACCTTTCGATTGCTTCTTTGGATTGTTCAGGTAGCCGTCAATATGAACTGCCGTTCTCAAACCCTTGATGTCCCAGCCGTCGACGCCTCGTCCGCCTTCACGATACGGTCTTACGAGCAAGAGGTCCCAAACCGTGTTGAGTGCATTGATCTCAAGTTCGGCATATGCCAAGGCATCGTTGTCGGGATCAAGGAAGACCTCGAAGTCATTATCGTGAAAAATAACCGAATCGCGTTCTTTTAAGGTTGCCCAGATTTCTGGTTCTTCCATTTCAGCGGCAATGTATAGGCCGTCGGTTGGCTTGCCTTCCAATGCCCAAAACATCTTCATTCGGGTTCGGAAGCGTGGCTTCGGTTGTTTGTCGCCTTCAATGTCTTCAAAGTCATCTGACCAGGCACATTCAGTCCAAGGCTTCTTGTTCACCTTTCCGTCAAGGAGCTTGATTCCGGGGAACAAGTGGGCTTGATAAGTTCGCATTTCTATTCTACTGGGCTCCAAAATCCGGCGTTCTGAACTCCTTTCATTCCTTCGATGAGGAAGGATTTGTTGAGCTGAAGGTAATCGGGAAGAGCTGCTCCCGCTGTAAAAAGTGGGACCCGATCGGCATATCTGACATAGTTTTCGTCAGAAGCTGCAATACTTCCGATTACGCGGCCATCGTGAACCGAAGCGACAAAGAAAATTCCGGATTGTCGTGGACTCATCCTTTCACCCTTGTGGAGTATCGACGTGAGCCCGTTGCCCAATTGGTCTCCATAAACAATCAGATTCCGATGGTTATATCTCTTCGGCGTTGCGAAATACTCCTTGTCGCTGATTACATCGACTGAGCCGTTGCCTATGTACCAAAGCTGTTCTGCATCATATCGAGCCTTGTTTCGCGCCCACTTTTGCACGCTATTGGAACCTCCAGTCGGAATCACCAAGGTCACATGATTATTGAAAACCGATTTGAATCCTGTGAGCAGAGCTTGATTCTCATTCGCTCCTTTGACTAACTCAACTTTTGCCCATCCATTGCCCAAATCGTTCACGGATACGGCTTTTCCGTTCACTTCGACATTGACCTTACCCGTGCCATTCAGGGGCGAAAGATCGAGACTGAACGAAGCAACATTTGTACTAGTTACGACAAATTTGCGAAGCCCAGGAAACACCGTTGCCTTAACCGAAGACAGTGAACCCGCTTCATCTTGGGTATTAATCTTGAACCAATAGGCTTTGTTGGAAATCGCAAGGTTTGGCGTCTTGAAGTCGATGTCTCGGACTTCGTTGACCTTCGGGATTCTTGCTCGCGCGAACATGTCGAAGATTGGAGCGAAGTCTTGGCATCCAGCTCCTGGTTCGTCGTCGGTGTCGTACCAGTGCCCCGCGCCTTTTTCTTCATGCCAGTAAAGCATTTTGTGATCGGGAAGCTCCTTTCTCATATTCCTTGCTTCAGTGACCGGAACATTGTCGTCCGCCTCGCCGTGCATTAGAAGCATCGGCTTGTTGAGGAAATTCGACTTCATTGAGAGTGTGTCGCTGGCTCCCATTGCTCGCTTTAGGGCATTGCCAACTGGGGTGTCTGGGTAGGTCGCTCCATTAGCATACGAGAAATAGGATATCCAGCCAGAGCATGGCGCGATTGCCGCGAATTTGTCGGGATAGAGAACGCCAAGATGATACGTTCCATGCCCACCCATTGAGTGACCAGTGAGATACGTTTGGGCGGGATCAGTTTGGTATCGCTTCTTCGCTAGTTCCAATACTTCGAGGGCGTCTAGACGACCAATGTCTTCCCAGTTGAATCCGTATGGGCGGCGATTGGTCGGTGAGACGACATATCCCCACGACTTTTGGCTGTACGATTCGGCTTGTCCAAGACCTTCGACGCTTGCGCCATGTAGCGAGAGGAACAGCGCTTGTCCAGGTGCATCTCGTAGGCTCGGTTGTACGGCGTAGTACTGAATGCTGCCGTCGATTTGGCTAACGAATGTGCGCTTGTGGCTTGTTTGCTTGTCCCGAACTCGTAGGGTCAAAGGCAATGTGTCAACGGTCTTGCCCGCTCGCTTTAGGTTGACGATGTACTTTCCGTCTGCGTTCGGCTTCACCTCAAATCCGACCTTTCGTACTGACATTCCCATAACTCGCCCAATCTTGGTTGTAGTGCCGCCAGCATCAATCGTCAAGTTGTCAGCATCGGTTTCGCTGGCGTTTCGA
>JANPAV010000130.1:0-6189 GCA_031430115.1 Armatimonadota bacterium
TACCTGCGACTTAGACAACACACCAGAAACAATCTCCTGGCAAATGCCTAACTTAAACTCACGACTATAACTTCTGCGAGACACCATCTCTATTTTCTCCTACGGATAAAGAAGGTGTCCAACTAATTCCACGCACTTCAACGGAGCAGCCAGGGGGGCAGGGATGTGGGTAATTCCAGCCCTGAGCCCTGAGTCCTGAGCCTTGAGCCTTGAGCCTTGAGCCTTGAGCCTTGAGCCTTGAGCCTTGAGCCTTGAGCCCTGACTAAAGAGTCTCAGTAACTTTGCTCAAATGCCTAGCTTTATCGGGGTCAAGGCCTCTCGATCTCGCCACATGCAAGGCGAGCCATTGTCCGACGATGATGTCCCAAATCGGAAAAATTGGTTCTAATTCCTCATTCTTTGGCAAAGGTCGATCGACTTCCAATATCTCGCAGCCTTGATCGCGAAGACCGGTTAGGGCTCCGAAATACGATATCGCGGCACTACCGTGACCCGCTAGAGCCTTCGGGCCGTGTTCGAAGTCGGCTGCACTATACGCCTTGCACGGCACCAACGCACACTCCATGAGTTTTAATGCGGTTTCTAGCGCCGTACAGAAGCCATATCCGCGGGCAATGGCAAAGATTGGGTTGCAACGGTTAAGCGGTCCAGAAAAGCCTTGTGCCATGTCGTGACTTGCTTCGATCCAATTGTTATCTGGCAACATCGGTTCTGGTAGCGAACCACCCATTGCACGAACCAATTGATAAAGGGCTAAGAGGGTTGAAGTATAGGTTTTGGTCGCAGCTACCGATTCTTCTTTTTCACAATTGAGCAAGAGCGTCTTCGTTGCAACGGTGGTTAAGCGCGAATTTGGCGTGTTGGTGATTGCCAAAGTTACATGACCCTGGTCTTTCATGTATCCCAAGACTTCGGCAACATCCGGCGCAGCACCACTTTGAGAAATGCCGATTGCTAGGCAACGACGGTATTTGATATTGCTCTTGTATCGGGTGATCACGCTTGGAGCGGCAAGTGAAACTGGAATGCCGAGGTGAATCTCGATAAGATAGCGAGCATAGAGTGCCGCATTGTCGCTCGAGCCCCGTGCAGCAAGGAGGACCATATCATAATCTCGTTGCTCTGCGAAGAACTCGCGAAGTTCAGCAAGATAATTTGGTGCATTGTCAGCCAATACTTGTGGCTGTTGACGAATTTCGCGTTCCATCGCGACTCCGAGCGGCATGAGAGAAAGGTACCGCAAAAGATATACTGAAGACATGACCCGTCTTGTGATTCCTAGTTTGGTTTTGTTAGTTATGGTTGGCTGCGGAAACCAGGTTGAGCAAAATGCACCTGCCACCAACAAGGTGGATTCAGCAACCTACGTTAGACCCGCTGCCGAGAAAATTGGTAGCACTACTATGAAAGAATTTACTGAAGCATCGGGATTAAAAGCGTATCCAGGTTCAGAATCGGCTTCAGGTGAAAAATTTACTCACGGAGACGGAGTTACCAAAAGCGTGCTTACATTCACGACATCCGATTCGATTGAAACAATTGCTAAGTTTTACAAGGCAGAAGGAATGGACGTAAAGAATCCGTCATTGCCAATTGGAGCTACAAAAGCCGGGGCTCAGGTCATGATTTCCGTGAAATCAGTCGAAGGGGGAAAGAATTCCGTCGAAATAAAGGGGCTCGTTTCCAACAAAAAAAGTCCTTAGGTCTTTTCAGAGGAAGGCCATTGAAGCTAATATATACGAAGGTTGCAGACATTGATCTGTGATAACTGGAGAAACATGTCTAATATTCGAGATATTGAAGGAATTGGCGAAGGCTACGCCACAAAGCTTGAAGAAGCTGGTATCAAAACCGTTGAAGCACTTTTGGAGCAGGGCGGAACTGCTGCTGGTCGCGCAAAGATTGAAGAAGAAACCGGTCTTGCTCATGCACACATTTTGAAGTGGGTCAACCACGCTGACTTGTTCAGAATTCACGGCGTTGCTGGTCAATTCTCAGAACTATTGGAAGCTTCTGGAGTCGATACTGTTGTTGAATTGTCTACCCGGAATGCCGCCAATTTGGCCAAGAAGATGGAAGAAGTAAATGCCGAGAAGAACCTCGCTAACCGAGTTCCTTCTGAAGCAGAAGTCGAAAAGTGGGTTGCCGAAGCAAAGGCATTGCCACGAGCAGTTTCTCACTAAATTAACTTAGTTTGAAAAGCCCTTCTTGAGTTCAAGAGGGGCTTTTTTGTTGAGAATCTTGATTCTCGGGAAAAACGGTGTAACGAAGGCTATTGTCTGGGTAATGTCAGTTCGATGGTCGTCCCGATCGTTGCTTTGACTATGTCTATTTCGAGTATCGAAAGCCGCGCCAAAGACTGGCGAAATGGCGCTGTCATCTATCAGGTCTTTGTTGATCGATTTGTCCCTCCAGCAAACTTTGCAAGCAAGGCAAAGTACTTTGGATCGCCCCGTACATATAAACAATGGGACGAGTTGCCAAAGGGCGGCAAGTTCGATCCGAAAGTTGGAGTTTGGACTCATGAACTCGACTTTTGGGGCGGGGATTTACCGGGTGTAGAGTCAAAGCTTAGCTACATCAAAGACCTCGGTGCCGATATCGTGTATCTCAATCCTGTCCACGAGGCATTTACCAATCATAAATACGACGCGACGGACTACTTAAAGATCGATCCTTCTTTTGGAACGATGAAAGATCTGTCGAGCCTCATTTCGAAGTCTCATAAGGCAGGAATGAAAATCGTTCTTGATGGAGTTTTTAACCATATGGGTAGGCGGAATCCTCATTTAGATTCTGCCCTGAAGTCAGAGAAGAGTCATTATCGTAATTGGTTCTTTATTGATAAGAAGTACAAAGCAGGTTACAAAGGTTGGCTTGGAGGTACGAATATGCCCGTCAACCACCTTGAGGATGCTGGATTAAGGAAGTACCTTTGGACCGGATCCGATTCCGTAGTTCAGCAATATCTGAAATTAGGTATCGACGGGTGGAGGCTGGACGTTGCTTACGAGATTGGTCCCGAATTTCTTGGAGACTTGACCAAACACGCCCATAAAACCAAGAAGGGAAGTCTTGTCGTTGGCGAAATGCTTGGCTATCCCGCTGGGTGGTTTCCGAATGTTGATGGACAATACAATCTGTTTGCACCAAGTATCTGCGCTGAAGCGCTTAGGGGAAATATCAGTGGTGGTCGGGTTGGAGCAATGCTTAACGACTATGTACAGGACGCCGGGATTGACCATGTCCTCAAATCTTGGCTGATCGCTGACAATCATGACATGAAACGTCTGGCAACCGAATTACCAGATATGGAAGATCGAAAACTGGCTCTTGCGCTGTTGTTTACGCTACCTGGCTGCCCAAACATTTATTACGGTACCGAACTTGGGATGACCGGTGGAGATGACCCCGCGAACCGGGCACCGATGCGGTGGGACCTAGTTACTCCCGAAAACGAGACATTGGGTTGGGTCAAGAAGTTAATTGGGTTCAGAAAGACTCACCCTTCGCTCAAATATGGCGACTTTCAAGCGTTGCAAACCGACAAGCTTCTTGCCTTTACGCGAACCACCGGAAAGCTGAGGGAAAACGTGATCGTTGTGGTCAATCCGACTCCAAAGAAAGTAACCGAAACCTTTCCCCACCGAATTGGAAACCTGATGAGTTGGCAAGAGATTGAAGACCAAATTTCTGGTGAGAAGACCTTGCAAAAGGTTGGGACGATGTCAGTGACCGTTCCGCCAAAGTCAATTCGCATCTTTACGCCGGTTATCACTCGAACGAACGGCTTCTCGCCGTTTGATCGGATTAAGTAGCTGGGTAGAAGGTCAACTTTGGGAGTGCGCGGACCTGTCCGCGCTTTGGCCTGCAAAGCCAGCTTTGCTGAGAAGCAATCAACGTTTGAAACGATTGCCTGATCCTAACTTCATGTCTGGAATAACAACCATAATAGAACCATGCGAACCGTTCCGATCCACACCGAATACATCACTCTTGGGCAATTGCTCAAGCTGACTGACACGATCGCATCTGGCGCATTGGCCAAACAGTATCTCGCTGAATTCACGCCCATCGTCAATGGCGAACCAGAGAACCGTCGGGGGAGAAAAATTCGTCCCGGTGACGAAGTGAAGTTCCCGGATGGGTTAAAGGTAAAGATTGAAGCGAAAGAGGCTACCGAGAAATCGGTGTCCGAATAAAGAGTGGTGCGGGAGGAGAGACTCGAACTCTGACCGACAAAGCTATCTCTTCGGACGGAGAGGTCGGTGAGCCTAATCCGCTCTTCTATACAGAAAATGATGGGCGAACCGGGTGAGGCGAAACAAACTTCAATAGTCCACAAAAGGCCATAACTCACTTGAGCGGTTAAGCGGAAAAAAAGAATAAGTGGTGCGGGAGGAGAGACTCGAACTCTCACAGCTATTAACCGCTGGAACCTAAATCCAGTGCGTCTACCAATTTCGCCACTCCCGCACGAGAATGCCAACAAGGCAAGACGTTTATTTTACCTTGGGAGGGGCTGGCAATGTTTTCACATTGAGCCGAAATGGCTCTCAATAAAGCCTTATCAGGTGCACCATGTCTACTCTTCGTTCGTTTCAGAAAGTTGGGCTTCCCCGACTAGTCGGACTTGTCCCTCCTCGTGAATGATCTCTTTGAATTGAACCGGGAATGGGAACATGTCGGTCTTCACGATTGGGTTGAGTTGCTCGATCTGGTTGGCAACCATATTCTTCAGCGCGGCGCCAAATGCTTCGGCTGACAAAAGCTCAACGGATACAGATTCTTCCTCGTTTAGCTTGAGAATGGCGTGCGCAGTAGCCGGAATCGGGACCAAAACAGTTTTAACCGCATCAATATGAATGCCGTCAGGTTGAACATTGACCACAAAGCTGTGCAAACCTCCGGGTTGAAGTTTCTCCAAGAACACGGCTAGCGACTTGTTCTTGATGATCGCCTCGAACTTCATGTCGCCGTGGCTTTTTTCTAAGTCGTTGATCTGGATATCTAGTGGTCCGCCACTAATTGTTGCCTCATCAATGAGTAACCCGATCGGCGTCATTAACCATGTCAGAGTTGTCGACATCTCGCCAATTTGAATTTTCTTGTCAGAACCCACTTCCAAGAATTTACCGTACAATAGAGTTGATGACTCTCCTGTTTGCAACGATCATGATAGCCAACCAGAACTTAATTGAATCACTTCCCGAGATTCCCAGGGAATTTCGGGGAGCTTGGGTTGCCACAGTTGCCAACATTGACTGGCCGTCAAAACGTGACCTATCTAGTTCTCAACAGCAAGCGGAACTGCTCAGAATCATCGAAAATGCCAAGGCACTTCGCCTCAACGCTCTCGTATTTCAGATTCGACCAAGCGGCGATGCCCTTTACAAGTCCAAGCTTGAACCTTGGAGCGAATACTTGACCGGTCGACAGGGGCGAGCGCCGAACCCAGAATGGGACCCGCTCGAGTTTGCCGTTAAAGAGGCTCACGCAAGAGGAATCGAACTTCATTGCTGGTTTAACCCGTATCGGGCGAATCACCCTTCTCAACTCGGTGCTTGGTGTGACTCTCACATTTGTAGCACGAACCCAGAAGCGGTCAAAACATACGATAAGTACAAGTGGATGGATCCGGGAGAAAAGATTGTCCAACAACATTCTCAGGAAGTCATTCTTGACGTTGTCAAGCGATACGATATCGATGGAGTTCACCTCGACGATTACTTTTATCCGTACCCCGTAAATGATGGAAACAAGCAGAAAGTTGACTTTCCTGATGGTCCAAGTTGGACGAAGTATATCAAAGGTGGTGGGAACCTCAGTCGAGGAGATTGGCGACGAAAGAACTGCGACGACTTTATCGAGAACTTATACAAGGGCATCAAGCGAGAGAAGAAATGGGTGAAGTTTGGAATCAGCCCATTTGGCATCGCCCGCCCCGGAGTTCCGGCAGGAATCAAAGCCGGAATTGACCAATATGATGAACTTTATGCAGATGCGCAAAAATGGCTTGAAAAAGGCTGGTGCGACTATTATGCTCCTCAACTTTACTGGGCGATTAACTCACCTGGGCAACCATTTAAGCCACTTCTGAACTACTGGGTAAAGACCAACAAGATGAACCGTCACGTTTGGGCAGGACTTTACACGAGCCGTTTGGATCCCAAGGAAGGAAACTACAAG
>JANPAV010000131.1:0-5396 GCA_031430115.1 Armatimonadota bacterium
CATAACTGATATTTACCCGGCAAGGGAAGCTCCGATTCCTGGTGTCAGTAGTGTTCGAATTGCCCAAAATCTTAACGTTCCGATGCAGTACGTTCCAAGCCGACACCTATTGCCAAGAATTGTCAAAGCTGCTTTGAAAACTGGTGATGTCGTTTGCGGAATGGGTGCTGGCAATATCCACGAATTTCCTCCCGAACTCATTAGGGAAATTGAACGCGATATGCGGCCAAATTTGTCTATTGCAGTCATTTATGGAGGTGATAGCAGTGAACGCGAAGTTTCGATTTTGAGTGGTAACTGTATTGCCAAGGCTTTAGAAAAATCCGGATATGAAGTTCAAAAATACGATGTAACGAATCTGCTGTTACGAAAGGGAAGTTTGCTTGAATTCACGGGTTCGATTCGTCCAGACTTGGCATTTTTAGCCGTACACGGAACCCACGCAGAAGATGGCGCAATTCAAGGGCTCTTCGAGCTTCTGCATATTCCGTACACGGGCTCGAATATTTTATCAAGTGCCTTAGCAATGGATAAGGACAGGACAAAGAAACTGCTTTCTTCAGTCGGAATTCGAGTGCCAAAGGGTCAGCTAATAGAGTCAACTCAGGATGAAATTACCGTCGCGGTTCCTGCCGTAGTCAAGCCAAACCAAGAAGGAAGCACCGTTGGACTTTCTTTTGCTCATACCGACAAAGAACTAAAAGAGGGTCTTCGGAAGGCACTTCAGTATCCTGGGGGAGCACTGATTGAGGAATGGGTCCAGGGCATGGAAATTTCGGTTCCAGTCTTATGTGACGAAGCGCTTCTTCCGGTTGAGATTAGCCCCAATGATGGTGAATACGATTTCGCTAACAAATATACGGTTGGCGCTACAACGGAAATTGTTCCGGCCCGTTTGCCACATGAATTGCTTGAAGAAGCCAAACGAATTGCTTTGCTTGCGCACCAAACGCTTGGTTGCGCGGGGGCAAGCAGAACCGACATGATTGTGAGGGGGCAAGAGATATTCGTCCTAGAAATCAATACTCTCCCCGGCATGACGACCACTTCACTTTTACCAAATTCTGCTGCTGCTGCTGGAATTTCATTTGAGGACCTGTGCAAAAGGATTGTTGAGGATGCCATAAGCCGACATGGAGCCAAAACCTAGAGTAAGGCGAAAGAAATTGCGAGGGCGAAAGCGTCTCAATTGGGGCGCAATATTTGTACTTTTGCTGATCGCTAATGTCATTTATGCAGGCTTCAATTCAAAAATCACGGCTATTCGGAGCATCAATCTTGATGGTGTTCGAAACTCCGAAAGACTCAGATTGAATCGAATTTCTGAAGACATGAAAGGAATTCCCGCATTAAAAGTTGATCCGAGGATCGTAGAAAATCCATTTATGAACGAGTCGAGGATATTGGAAGCCGATTTTCGACGAAATATATTTGGAATTGCCCGATTGATTCTCAAATACCGAAGACCGGTCGCTTCGATCGCTGGCTCTAAGCAAACCTATCTCGATGAAAACGGCGTAGTGTTTGTTGACCCGGAGGAAAAAGGAATCTATCCAATAATTCTTTTGCAAAGCAAAATTAAGGTGACTGTCTTTGCCCTTTCAGGCGTAATAAATTTTAGGGAAATTGCCGAATTGGCAAAAATTACCGAAACAAACCTACCCGGAACTTTGACCGGAGGCAAACCAGTTGAAATTGAGGTTCAAGAAACCGGCGGGTTGTGCTTAAATATAAGTGATGGGATCGTAGAATTGGGAAGTTACGAACAAATGCCTTTGAAAATCAAAAACCTCAAGAAAGCTCTTGAAGACAATCCAAATTTGTTGGTTGAAAACAAGGTCATTAATTTGATGGTTCCCAGTCGGCTAGATGCTACGCCAAGGAAAAAATAAAGTGGTTAATCCGTTTGTAAAAATTCATAACGAGAAGTGGGTTTTGCCCGTCAGCGCTTTGTCCGCTGTTTTAGGATTTATGATGTTCGCATCGTGGCTAACCAACGACAATCGCGATTCGGTTTATACCTATTTAAACAACGATCAAAGATTACGTGTTTCATTGGACGTCATTGACCTTGACAAGTACCGCAATTTACAAAGTGAGGTTGATTCTCTTCGCAAACGAGCCACCTCGCTTGAGAAAATAGTTGCGGCAAAAAATATCGGCTCAGGTGCTCTTAACGATCAGTTGCAGGATGTAAAAATATTTGCGGGCTTGACAGAACTTGAGGGTCCAGGAGTAAAAGTTACGCTTCGAGATAATCCGAATGCGGGTCTGATGCCAGTTACCGATGAGCTCATCCATGATGTTGACGTTCTTCGAGTAACCAATGAACTGTTTAATTCGGGTGCTGAAGCCGTGTCTATCAACGGCCAAAGATTGATTTCATCAAGTAATATTCGATGTGCGGGAACCACGGTTCTTGTGGATGGGTATCGAGTAACAAGTCCTTTCACTATTTTGGCGATTGGAAAAGAAGACCTTCTGTACAACGCTTTCACGATGGCAGGTGGTGTGATGTCCGAACTAGTTGGGGCGAGTCCTCAAATGATTCAAGTTACCAAGGAAAAGTCGATTCGAGTACCGGCGTACCTTGGAGCAACTTCGATTAAGTCTGGGGTTGTACCCAAGGCAACCACCAAATGATCCTTGTTCCCATTATATTTTTTGCGATTGGAGTTTTCGTTGCGATGAAAATGGGAGTGCACGCCCAGGGCCTTGGCATTAAATATTTGGCAGTTGCTTGTCTCGCCGGACTCGATACGGTCCTTGGCGGAATCCGATCGGGATACGAAGGCAAGTTCCAAAATGACGTTTTCATTACTGGATTTATTACCAACATAGCCATTGCTTTCGGAATCGCCAAGCTTGGAGACAACATTGGAATTGACTTGCTTGTCGTGGTCAATCTTGTCATGGGCATAAGGATTTTCAACAACTTGAGCATCATTCGTCGATACTTGATTCAGGCTTATACGGACATGGTTTCCCGGCGAAAACGTCGAGTTCAAGAAGAAGCTGCTCTAAAAGAAAGTGCCCAAACCAGCGCTCTAAGCACGGTTGAGGGTGTAGAGTAATCAACAAAGTGGTTACTGTTGTAGATATTGGCTCGACCAAGGTCGTCGCTATTGCCGCTGAGATCGGCGAAAATCAAAATATTGAAATTCACGGGATGGTAACCGTGGATTGTCGTGGTGTTAAAAAAGGTGCAATTGTCGACCTGGAATCGGCTTCGCGATCAGTTGATGCAGCCCTGAGGCACCTTGCTCAAGATGTTGGCAAGGACGAGATTACTGAGATAACGCTGATTATCTCTGGTCCCCAAATTGAAGGATCATCGGTACAAGGATTCAAGCCAATCATTCCAAAGAATCGAGCCATCACAAATCAGGACGTGATGGAAGTTGTGAATCACAGTAAATCAGGAATATTTCCTCCCGATCGAGTCCTAATTCAAACTATTCCACGAGAATTTCGAGTCGACGAAGTCAGAAGTGTTGCAAAGCCCGTGGGTAAGAGCGGTGCAAAACTTGAAGTTATTAGTTACATGGTGACTGGACTATCTAATCACGTGAAGAACTTTGAGGAGGCGGTGAAAATGACCGGAAGGGAAGTGGATCAATTTATTTTTGGACCACTCGCCTCAGGTCTCGGTGTTCTTGGGCAGTCTGACCTTGACAAAGGAACGGTTGTTGTAGACATGGGCGCAACCACCACTGATGTTTCAATTTTTGTGAACGGGGCAATGGCTTATGCCGCTTGCATACCCGTTGGTGGAAGCAACGTTACCAACGACCTCAGCCAATTGCTGAACTGCGATTTTGATGAGGCAGAGAGACTTAAGATCGGATATGGATCGGCTTTCGCCGAGGGTATCAGCGATAAAGAAGCGATTGAGGTCCACCAGCTAGGTCAACCGACAGCACGACCGATGCAAAGAAAAGTACTTTGCGAAATCATCGAAAGCAGAATGAAGGAAGTTGCAAAACTGATCCGGCAGACAGTGGAAAAATCTGGATACGGAGGAGTTCTTGAAGCTGGCGTCATTTTAACCGGCGGCGCAACTCAACTCCCGCGATCTAAGGAGCTCTTTGCGGCCGCAATGAATGGAATGGCCGTACGGGTTATTGAACCAAATATCAAAAATGGCAAGCCTCAAGTTGGCTTAGCTGCCGCAATTGGTGGCACCAGTTTTCTTCTTCAAACATCAGAAGACTTATCTCCAATAAGCAAGTCTGACAGTTGGCAGGATCGTGCAAAAGGTCTTTGGTCGATGTTTAGTGGCAAAAATTAAAGGTTATCCACATTTGTCCACAAGTTTTCCACATAAGAAACTTGCTATCATGTAGATTCGTTCTAGTTTTAGAACGTAGGGTGATTGTGTGACTGGAAACGCTGTAATAAAAGTGGTTGGCGTAGGCGGCGGTGGTGGAAATGCCGTCGAACGTATGATCGAAAGTGGCATCAAAGGTGTCGAATTCATTGCTATGAACACGGATGTTCAAGTGCTTGACCTGAGTAGTGCTACAAAAAAAGTTCAACTCGGTGTCAACTCAACTCGTGGTCTAGGTGCGGGCGGGAACCCCGAACAAGGCAAAATTGCAGCCGAAGAAAGCAAGAGCGATATTCGTAAAGCTCTAGATGGCGCAGACATGGTTTTCATCACTGCCGGAATGGGCGGTGGTACCGGAACCGGTGCAGCTCCTGTAGTGGCAGAAATTGCTCAAGAGCTAGGTGCCTTAACAGTTGGCGTTGTAACTCGACCATTCAGATTTGAGGGACCAAAAAGAGAAAGACTTGCAGATGCAGGCGTCACCTCTCTCATGGGGCGATGCGATACCATCATCACGATTCCTAATGATAAGCTTCTCAATGTTGTCGAAAAGAAGACAACTCTTAGTGAAGCATTCCGAGTTGCCGATGATGTTCTTCGACAAGGCGTTCAGGGAATTTCTGACATCATTACAATCCCTGGTCAAATCAACGTTGACTTCGCTGACGTCCGCGCAATCATGAAAGATGCCGGTCCAGCCCTGATGGGTATCGGATACGGCGTAGGAGAGCACAGAGCCCTTCAAGCGGCCCAAGGCGCAACCAGTTCACCTCTGCTTGAGCAAACGATCCACGGAGCAAAGGGACTGCTTGTCAATATCACGAGCAGTGATGACCTGACACTTGCCGAAACAAGCGAAGCAATGGAGTACATCCAATCGCTTTGTGACCAAGAAGAGGTCAATATCATCTTTGGAACCGTAGTCGACTCTTCGCTTGAGCAAACTGTCCGAATCACCGTTCTGGCAACTGAATTCAATCCGTACTCAACAACCGAGAAGGTTTCCGCCAAGAGTGAAGAGCCAGCGATTCCTTCGAGGGTCACGGTAGCGACCGAAAGATCAAGT
>JANPAV010000132.1:0-2387 GCA_031430115.1 Armatimonadota bacterium
CAAGTAGGTTCATGAAGACACAGCTAGACGAAACCGATGTCCAGATTCTCAACCTTCTCCAACGGGACGGACGGATCACCAACGCCGACCTCGCCAAGGCGGTCGGGCTCAGCGCCCCAAGTGTCCTTCAGCGAGTTCGCATCCTCGAAAAATCGGGAATCATCAAAAACTACGTGACGATTCTTGACGCCGAGCGGCTTGGACGAAAACTCATTGCTTTCGTCAACGTCTCCCTATCCCTCCACGAAAGCCAACCAATCGAGCGATTCCGGAAGTCGGTCCAAGAAATTCCCGAAATCACCGAGGTCTACAACATTACCGGCGAGTACGACTTCATGCTGAAAGTTCAAGCGAGAGACATGCGCCACTACGAAAGCATCTTGCGAGACAAGATCACGAAGATTCGAGGGATTGGAAAACTAAACACATCTTTTGTGCTTGGAACTGCCAAGCACACCACCGAAATCCCCTTGTAGGTTTATAGTGTGCTTATGAATAAGCTGAAAGTTGGATCAATCCTAGCGATACTAACTTTAGTCGGTTTAGGCTGCAATCGAGTTGGACCCAAGACTGGCGCAACTACTTCGGTAGCAAATTCGCTTTATTTGGAAAATTTGTCTCTGGATAATCAAATAGCGCTCAATGAGGGTCGATTCCAACTCATTGCCGGCAACCTATACCTTTTGGACCGAAACCCGAAAACCCATTTTCTAGCAAAACTAAATGGCGGTAGCTATTTGGTTCTAACCGGCATGCTCCGGAATCCCGGTGGCATGTTGTACTTAGTCGGAGGCGGCAAAGACAAAGCACTTACTGAGAAAGACCGGTTGCGCGTTATTGAATTGGCTCAATCATCGGGAGTCGAGGTTCTTGAAAATGGTCGTATTCCTTACCGATTTGGTCCCGATGGTCGAACGCCAGTGGTTATGAAAACCATTGCTGAGTACAGTCCGGAGGAGTATGCGAAGATTGTGCCGATGGAAGTCGAGATGACCTTCAAGTCCAGTAAGGCCGCGAAGAGCGCAATCGACTACATTGATCAAAAGGTCTATTCGGTAAAAGCGACTGGCACAAATCTTTCCATCTCATTTAAGGCCCCGGTTGGCGCAGCTACCGACGAGCGACAAGCCTTTGACTCCCTGGCACGGCGATTCGATGGAAAAGTCGAATGGCTCAGTGCCACAACTGAATATGAATCGACTGGTCCCACCTAAAATAGGACCGCAATCACTCATAATTAGATATGCACGAGCGATATTTCGACAACGCGGCAACGACGCCGGTTGATCCAAGGGTCGTCGAGGAAATGCTTCCTTACTTCACCGAGTTCCCTGGCAACGCGGCAACCATTCACCAATATGGTCAGAAAGCCAAGGCTGCCATCGACCTCGCCCGTGAACGCGTCGCCGCCCTCATCCAAGCCGAAGACCCATCTCAAGTGACATTCCTGAGCGGATCAAGCGAAGGCAACAACTGGGTGCTTGGAAACTACAAGGACGGCAAAGTCGCCATTTCGCCTTACGAGCACAGCAGCATCATCAAGCTCGCCAAGCGCGACGGTTTTACCGTCTTACCGCCGTTTGAGGAGTGCTTACCGGAAGGTTTCGATATCGTCGCCCTGATGTCAGTGAACAACGAAGTTGGAACAATCTTCGACACGGAACTCATTCGACGCCGGACAAAAAGCAAAAACTTGCTCGTCGACGTCACTCAATCAGCCGGCAAACTTCCCACCTACGCTGCCGATATTGATTACATCTCCGCAAGCGGTCACAAATTCTACGCACCAAAGGGTGTCGGCTTCCTTTACCAAAAAGAAGTCAACCTCAAGCCGTACCTCCTCGGCGGAGGACAAGAGATGGGAAGGCGAGGTAGCACCGCTAACGTTCCCGGCATCGTTGCCCTCGGCGCCGCCGCGGCAATCGCGATTGATGAAATGGAAGAACGAATGGCACATGCCGCCCAGCTCAAGGCAATCGTTACCGAAGCAA
Source organism: Armatimonadota bacterium (assembly GCA_031430115.1). Lineage (GTDB taxonomy): Bacteria > Armatimonadota > Fimbriimonadia > Fimbriimonadales > Fimbriimonadaceae > Fimbriimonas. The sequence goes on from JANPAV010000132.1 coordinate 1,992, forward strand.
TAAGCAAAATTTCGGATAGCCAAATCAATGGCCCGGGCGAGAAATCGCCTTATGTACTCAATACCAGCTTCAAAGGCATCCACGGCGAAACCCTCCTCATCGAACTTGATCAAGCCGGATATTGTTGTAGCTCAGGCGCCGCTTGTAGCAGCACGAGCAAAGAGCCATCTTCGGTCTTGGTCGCGCTCGGCTTGACTCCCGAGTGGATGCGAGGCACCATTCGCGTAAGTTTTGGCAAGTTTAATACCCATCAATCCGCCGAAGATCTTGGTCGCGACATTACGAGGATTGTAGAAAAACTGCGCAGTTTGAAATAAATTCGGTTGAACTTGAAACTTTAGGGCACTTAGAGTGCGTCATATTAAATTGCCGCAAAAACTAGTAGGAGTCAGGTAT
>JANPAV010000133.1:0-1811 GCA_031430115.1 Armatimonadota bacterium
CGGCTTTGATGTTTGGTGCGGCAACGCTTTCCAAAATTGCTTGTTTCGACATAATTTGTTTTCTTCCGTTTCCTTCATTTGCAGTTCGATTGAACTTGCCATTTTCCACGTTGGCGGTTAAGCCTTCGAGGCACAGAGGCGCGACGGAAGATCCACGCTTGAGCCGAACATTCATTTTGGCACATTTTTGAGGATCATTGCTTTGCGTTAGTCTAGGGCACATTAAAATTTCTTTTGTGGGCATTCCGCTAATGCTAGGATAAAATCTGATTACGATCTATATGGCAAAAACGAGCTCACCAATTAGTTTCAGAGCAAAGTTGGTTCGTCCCGGAGGAATCGACAAAGGCGCACCTTGGACGTTCCTGAACTTGCCTGACGAAGCAAGCACAAAATTGCCTGCGAGAAGCCAAGTTTCGGTTGAAGGCACTATTAATGGCGTTCTCTTTCAGGCAACCCTTGATCCCGATGGCCAAGGGGGACATTGGTTAAAAGTCCGACCTGAGTTGCAGGAAGCGAGTGCGGCAAAGCCGGGTGAGATCGTCGAATTAGTCATTTCGCCAGTAGCGGTTGAGCCGGAGCCGGAAGTTCCCGACGATGTTCTCGGTGCGTTGAATTCTGCCCCACCGAATGCAATTGAGACTTGGTTGGACATCACGCCGATTGCTCGTCGAGATTGGATCAAGTGGATCGTATCCGGCAAGAAAGCCGAGACGCGCACGAAACGAATCGAAGTGGCGATCTCAAAAATGACGGCGGGGAATCGACGACCTTGTTGTTTCGATCGGTCCGGGATGTTTGACAAGAGTTTAAATTGTCCGATTTCCGACACAGAATACCAATAAGGACTTACCGGACTCAATCTATCTTAGGAACAAGCTATCTTAGGAACTCGGGGATTTCGGCATTTGGGGCTGGCTTATCACCGTTGTCAACATGATTAATCTTTCCAATTCGAGGCAATGGAAGCCAAATGAACTCTGCTCGACCGACAATCGATGCCTTTGGCACAAGACCCCATCCACGACCATCGAAGGAATGATTTCGATTGTCTCCCATAAATAGGTAGTACCCATCGGGAATTTTCTCGGCTGGAAGAGCTCTTGCGGTTGCCCATTCGTTCGGATCATCAATGCGGAATCTTTCAGCGACACCAGTTTTGTTTGCATCGAATTCCGTATAGTTGAGGGGAATTAGCTCTCCCTTATATCGAACTAATTTCCAGTTTGGCTTAGACTCAGCATCACGCTCCGCACCCGTGAGAAGGCGGAAAAGAGTTTGCTCAGGATTTGTAGCTACTGTATAGTGCTTGTACGGCTCCCAAAGTGGTTTTCCATTGATGAAAACATTTCCTTGGGTCATCGTTACGGTATCTCCGGGAAGACCAATGAGACGTTTGACAAAGTCGACCTTAACAGTTTTACCGTCAGCTTCAAGTTCTTTGTTTTTGTCGATGACGGCTTCAATTGGTGGTCGAAAGACCACAATATCGCCTCGCTTTGGGTCGGAATATCGATAGATCGCTTTGTTGAGACCAATGAAATCGCCAACCATACATGTTGGAACCAGCGACCCGGTTGGGATTTGAAAAGTCTGGAAGGCATACGGTCGGATGACCATGAAAATGAAAACTGCCGCGTAAATTAGGGCGTCAAAAAGTTCGCTAATCCCATTCAGCACCTTCCAAGTACCTTCTCTACGGTGGGCGACCGTATCTCGAATGAATTTAAAGGTTGCGATCCGAAAAATAGAAAGGACAACCGCAAACACGAGAATTTGGCTTAAGGGCGTCCGTGCGACGTGATCGACTA
>JANPAV010000134.1:0-3323 GCA_031430115.1 Armatimonadota bacterium
GATTTCGCCAAACGGAACAGATTCATCGATTCCGGCTCCAGTCACTCGCACACAATGTTCGCCGTCTTTTCCGACGCCAAGTGGAGCAATACAGGTTCCGACGTTGACAATACAGTCGCGCTCGAATACTTCCTTCGCTGCATCATAAAGGTGCTCAGACAAGACCCCAAGGTGCGGCATCATAAAGATTGAATCAACCGTGATCATCGTGATCCCTTCTGGTTGATAGGCATCCATCATCATGAGGGCGGCTTGGGCACGATTTGGGGCGTGAGAAAGAACTCCACCAGATCCAATAATCATGTCGAGCTTCATCATGTTGACGAGGCTCTGACCACTTGCTTCCTGACTAAAGATTTGTCCCACGTCGCGCTGCTGTGCCGAACCCATGAGGTTTCGCGCTAAGGACTTGTGGTGAAGGAAGGCAAGTCGAAGAGCTTCTCGGGCAACCGCGTGCTCGATAAGCAAATCTTCGTATGTTTGAGGAATCGTCGTTGGACGGATCATCTTGTTGCGAAGACGGTTTCGAACTTCGGCAGGATCGATCTCAAACGGGAGCCATCGAGCGATGTTCTCGACACCCGCTTCTTTGAGAACGTTACAGATCGAATAGCTCATGCCAAGGTTTGCCGAAACCGTTCGATTGTAGATTCTTTCTCCACCAGGGGTACTTTCGAAAACCGAGAATACGTCGGTAGTTGCGCCACCAATGTCAACTCCAAGAACGTTGATGCCTTCTTGAACGGCATATTCCTTGAGGAGTTTGCCGACCGCGTTCGGAGTCGCCATGACTTCAAAACTGGCCCAGTCGAGGAGTCTGGAGTAACCAGGAGCTTGTTGCATAACGTGCTCAAGGAACATCTCGTGAATCTCTTCTCTTGCTGGTCCAAGGTTTTCGGAATCAAGCGTTGGTCGGAGGTTGTCAACAATCTTGGTCTCAATGGTTGTGCCGAGAACGGTCTTGACCTTTTCTTGTGCCAAGTTATTGCCAGCAAAGATGACCGGGAGCTTCATGTCGCCAAATCGAGGCTTAGGGTCAGCTCGACGAATGACTTCCGCCATTTCGAGGAGTCGATCAACGTTCCCGCCATCGGTTCCGCCGGACATGAGAATGATGTCTGGTCTAAGTTGGCGCAGTCGTTCGACCTTTTGGAATTCCTTTCGACCATCGTCTACGGCGAGGGTGTCCATGAGGATCGCACCGGCACCGAGTGCTGCGCGTTCGGCGGACTCAGCGCTCATCGCCATAACAACGCCTGCAACCATCATCTGTAGTCCGCCACCGGCAGAAGAGGTGGAAACATAATATTCAGAGCCATCAAGGGTGCCCGACGAGTCTGCAATCTTCTTGTCGTCCTTGGTTAGGCTAAATACGTGGTTGTCCTTGATGAGCTTTCGCCGACCTTTTTCGTAGCCTTCAGGAACGGTTTGCTCTGTGATTTCTTCAAGCTCGGTAATGGAGTTGAGAACCCCGATGGTGACGTCTTCAAAAGGGCGTTCGACAGTTGTTGGCGCCTCGCCTCGAGCGACGAGTCGGTACTCGCCTTTGTCATTCCTTTCTATAAGGATCGCCTTTGTGGTGGTTGAGCCACAGTCGGTCGCAACGATGCGTCGAACGTCTTTAGACATATTAGTGCTTATGATTATGACTTAAAGTCGGCTCGCTGTCTGCAGTTTGCAGTCTGCTGTGATGAAACGAGCTTGGTCCGCTATTTAGTTGAAAAGCCAACGCAGTTGAAAACCTTATGGCACAATTGTTGAACGGACAAGGGTGCGGACTTTTTCCGCTGAGACGGTGAGCGTCGGACCGTAATAAATCTCTCCTGGCACTTCGGTTGTCTCGGCAAAGCAAGATGCGTGGACTTGAGTGACGCCGGTTTGCTTTATCAGTTGCTGGACGTTATGGGGTCGGATGCCGGAACCAGCGATGATCTCAATTCTTCCGTTGGCTTGCTGGACTAGCTTTGTAATTGTGGCTGTGCCTTCGGGTGCAGTCTTTGCGTGTCCGGAAGTGAGGACTCGGTCGAAGCCGAGGTCAATCAATTGTTCCAGAGCTTGGCAAGGATCTGAAGTGCGATCGAAGCATCGGTGGCAGGCAAGCTTCGTCCCTAGAGTTCGTTCTCGGATGGATTTGAGAGTAGCAATATCCAATATGTCTTCACCGGTTAACGCACCGGTAATGATTTCGATATTGGTAAGACCAAGCGAAAGGATTTGATCGATTTGTTGAAGTATTTGCTCGCTCTGATTAACAAATCCTCCTGGTTGAGGACGGACCATCACCACAACCGGGAAGGGAGCAAGCGTCCCGATTTGCTCGATGGTCTCGATGTAAGGAGTCAGTCCCCCAACTTCGATCGCAAGGCATAACTCGACACGATCCGCGCCGCTATCCCTCGCGACAATTGCGTCCGCAAAGGTGCAAGCAATGACCTCAACGAGCATTGGGCTTCAGGTGGAGTGAGCGGAGGTTCATGACTGCGGCACCTGGCTTCATTCGAGCTTTCACCACGATCTTCGTGTCACCTGTTTTACCGATCGTGATCGTGCCAAGGTCAACGGTTTGAAACTGATCCCAACTACCAGTGCTTTTGACTACGAATTGACGTTCTTGATTCTCGAAGTATGCTGAAGCTAGAGATCCTTCATTCTCTTTGTCGCACGCGATTTCAGCAGTTAGCTTGTATGCTCCAGGAACGGACGCACGGAAATTCCAAGTCACGGTGTCGGTGGCTCCAGTCCAGAACCCGATTGCCTTCTTAGACTCTTCGAAGTGGGCGGCACCAACAACTTCTGCATCGGCGGCGAGGAAAGTCATCGAGCCGTCCCCGTTTTGGGTTGGTAAAGACACCTCTATTTCCGGTTCGCCGGCAAGCGTAACCTTGACAACGATCGGCATGGTTCGTTTATTGGTCGGAAGAACCAATGCTGGACCATTTTCTGTTTCTTGAACCTCGATTCGCTCACGCACGCCAAGAATGGACGCCGCAACAATACGAGTTTTGAGACCCCCCAACACAGGCATGAACTCGTCATTCTTAAAAACGACGCAATACAGCGTCTTGCCTTTTCGGGTCACTCGTCCCCATGGCATCGGCTTGGGAAACGGGCTCGCTTGAGTTCCGTATAGTGCCTCGGAATTATTCTTCAACCATGCGCCGACGCCATTAAGCCGATCAATTGATGCCGGAGGAATCTCACCAAGTGCCGTTGGTCCTACGTTCAGAAGGTAGTTTCCACCCTTGGAAGCACAATCAACCGCGTTAAATATCAGCGTATCGACCGACTTCCAGTTGTTATCATTGGCATGATAGCCCCAGGAG
>JANPAV010000135.1:0-16251 GCA_031430115.1 Armatimonadota bacterium
ACCAAAGCTTTGAGCCACGATTCCAATTTCGTCTCGGCGCTTTGTCGTTGATTCATCGAAGTCTACGAAACTCGAATCGTCCAGACTTTCAACTTTTCTAGCTAAGTTGGTTAGGGGTTTTGAAACCGTCAAACTTATCAAGTACAAGCTAAGAATAGTTGCGGCAAACGAAATTGCAATCATCGAAATGAGTGTATTTTGGACAGTTTCCGTTCCTTGTCTCAAAATGTCGGGGTCGGTGTGCGATTGAATAAGCGCTGATTGATCCCCAGAAGTATCTTCCAGAAACGTGAACCCATCGACGGAATCGGTTGTGGTAGGTTGTTCTACGTAAATTCCATTTTTCAAACTCAATCGCTGGGCAAGAGTTGAGTTTGCGAGGACTTTGGTCGCCGACTGTGCGTTCAAAAATTCGAACGGAACGTGAGTCGAGTCATTCATTGCAGTGATGACAGGATCGTCAAGTACCGACCAAGGATGAGAGTTCCGTGAGATGGTCCCTCGTCTTTACTGGACAAGATCGGCCGAACACAAAGAGCGGTGGGAAACCCTTCGATTACATTGATTCCTTGGTCAACCTTTGATTTGTTGCCGATGTTATGATTGGCAAGTGCAACAGGGTCGAATCCTGCCATCGATGACGTGAGCTTGCCATTTGGAAGTCTGGACTTTCCGTACACGATATTTGATCTGCTATCCAAAATCCAAATGATATCGAAGTGGGACACGGTGAATGTGCTATCGACCAGATTAATACTTCTGAATTCTGGGTTTCGGCCAGCGGCATAGTTATAGGTGTCGTCCCAACTCCCCCAATCTTGAGATTGCTTTTCAAGAGCCGCTAATTCGGTAAGAATGACATCACGACTTCGATTCAAATTATCGAGTGCCTTTTGCTTCTGCAACTTCTCAAAATTGTCGATTAATTGTGGGCGTTGAAATGCGCAAAAAAGAACCAGCATAGACGATGCCACTGAAACAAGTGCGAGTGTAATCTTGGTTGCAATTTTCAACTTAGGGTAATTTTCGGTAAAACCCTGCTAGATGCACAGGGAAAAGTTACATTTGTACTTGTTTCAAGCTTCCCGCAACCATGGGGTGCTTGGCGTGCTTTCCAAAGCCTTCTAACTTCATCGAACCGTCTTTAACCACCGTCAATAAGGAGTAGGCATTATTTGGTAATCCTGCGCCATCAACCATTGAATGGAGGCATACATAAGGAATGTCGTTGATTCGGTTCAATTCATTCATGTGACTGTGCCCCATAAAGACACCAATTACATTTCCCGAGCCTTCCAGTACCGCTCGAACCGATGAGGCATTCTTGACGGCTCCATCATTTGTATCGACCAAATCAAGGCGCTGATGGCAAAACACCACGATTTTCTTCTTTGTTTTCTTGAGGTCTTCGGAAAGCCACTTAAGTTGGGGGTCCGGGATCAATGTATCGGTCCAAATAAAATTCCCTGCATCGTACGAAACACCATCTTTACGATGACAAGCATCCAGAATCACAAAGTGGAAGTCACCCTGATCGAATGAGAAATAGCTTTTTGCCTGTTTGATACCGTCGAGAAACTGTTTCTTGGTTAATTGGGCAACGCAATGATTCCCGAGTACAAATTTGTGTGGGACTTGAAGTCGATCGAACTCGGCTTTGATCGTGGATAGATTCTGAGCTTCCACTTCTGGATTGCTCTTCGTCGGTCCGTCAATCAGGTCGCCCAGACAGACGCAAAAAGAAGGTTTACGCTTTGCCAGTGCATCAACTGCTTCTCGCATCTTGAGAATAGAGTCACGATAGTTTCTGGTACCTCGGGCATCGCAGTCAGCGTAGTGAACATCAGTAATGATCCCGAATTGAACTGAATCCTTCCACGAAGGCATCGCAAACTTGTCGAGACTCGGAGCTAGAAGAAACAAGGATCCGTTCCGAATGAAGTCTCGCCGAGATAGTGCCACTTATCAATCATAGCTCGGAAGCACAAAAAAACCGGACAATGGAATTTCCATTGTCCGGTTCTTTGTTGCTCACGAAAGCGGCGAGCAATTAGTCAACGACTAAGGAGTCTTGTCGTGACCGATGTCCTTACTGAGGTTGAATGGGAAGCTTCCTCCAGTTGAAGGGCTCCATGTTCCACCAGTTGTGGTCAAGTGAACGAGACCATCATTCGCACCAAATGTAAGTGTGAAGTTAGCAACGTTCGATCCACCAGAAGTGATGTTTCCACCAGTGAACGCATCAACCGAGAAGATCGAACTGAATGTTACTTCGCCATTCGGAATTGAGTGACCATAAGAGTCAAGGAATACGAAGGACGAAGCAATCGTTCCACCTTGGACTCCAGAGTAGTTGCCCAATGCTCCAACAATAGGATTAGTAGTGTTGGTGTTCGGAGTCAAGAATATCTTGGCTGGAATTCCAACAACCTGGGTTAACACAATATTCGAAGGAGTGACGACTCCACCAGTGACTTGCATGCCGTACTCGCCAGCTACGTTACCTGCAACTACTCGGCTACCGTTTCCGGCTCCACCCATAATTGCTGCAACCGCAGTCGTTCGTACACCAGGATCGCCTGTGTTACCAAATGGTCCACCACCGAGAGTGTTGGTTACCGTGTAGGTAAAGGTAATTGCTGGGTAATCCGTGAGAGGAACGCTTAGTCCATCTACGTCTACGCCATTGCTGATCAGATAAGCAAGTCCAGCACCTGCGAGCGGAGTTGTTGTTCCGATGTTAACTGAAGATGGACCAGCCAAAGCAACTGTATCCAAAGGTCTGATGACCTTAACCGCTGCAGTACCGACTGTAGTTCCTACCGTAGCAGTAATCGTGTTCGTTCCTTTAGGGGTCAAGTTGAGACCACCACCAGCAACTGCAGAAACAGGAGCTGTAAGAGTGGTTGCAAAGGTACCTGTAGTATCGGAAGCACCGGAAGCCGTAGTGAACGCTGTTGCACCCGCTTGAGTAACCCAGGTATTCGCAGCAGTTTTACCAGGGTTGGTTAATGCCACTGTCTGGTTGAACATTGGAGCACCATATTGGTTGCTTACGAGAGCTGAGACTGACGTTGTTGCGGCGGCACCAGCCGTGTTCCACAACAATGAAGTCGCACCAGGAGTGACGGTTACAGTTGAAACCGTTCCGTATGAGAAGTTACCGAGGAAACTTCCGGTGACGTTTTGACCAACCAACTGAACGGTGAAAGTAGTGTCCGTGTTTTCAACTGCGGAGTTCGCTGCTGAATCTGGACTAACGGTGAACGATGGACCAGTTCCAGAAATCACGAAAGCAGGTACTACAGCAGAGCTTGTTAGCGTGAACGTGGCGGCTGGGTTAACTACACCGTTTGAGTCAAGACCAACGCAAGCAAGTGATCGTGGACCGAATTGGTCGTTTGCGCCGGCAATAAAGAGTTCCTTTGGCGCCGTAGGAGCGACACCATTTACGGTGTATTTCAAAGCAACTGGAGTGCCAGGTGTATAGCTTGGCGCGTTTGGAGAAGGAATGACTTCTACTGTTCCGCTTGCACTGATTGGACCTAGGTTTGCAGTGTAAGAGCTAAATGTCTTTGCGCCATTATAGTTGATGCCTGAACCAGAGATATTTACTGTTGAGCTTGGTGCTGCAGTTGCGGTAACAACAATCGCATTGCTTGATGCCATGTTGAACGTTTCACTGTCTGGTGATCGTGAAAGTGTTCCGTCAGCAACTGACAGAGTGACTGATCCGCTGGTTGGAGCAAAGTAGCCTTCTGGTGGGTTGGCTGAAGACGTAACAACGACTTCTGGACCAGACCCAAGATTGTTTCCTTTCGCATAAACGAAGCCTGCAAGGACTCGCGTTGTGTTTGTAGTTATGACGCCGCTTCCGCTTCCGCCGCAACCAACTAACAAAGCTGAAGTACCGACTATTGCAATTCCTAAACTAAAATTTCGTAAGTTCATGGTTTCCTCCCGGTAAAGATACCTGGTGACGTTTCAGATTATAGGCTGTTTGGAACCATTTCGTTAACCCAAAAGGCAAAATTAGGACATTTTTTGATGGGTGATTACAAGTTAAGGATATTTGTACCTGGATGAATGCCAAGAAAAACAACGGAATCCTCAGTCTTCATTAACTGAAAACAGAGGATGGCCTGCTCCCCAAAAACTGGTCCATTTGTAACGTGACTGTTCTTCTAAAATAGGAGAAATTAGATGACTAAGAATAAAATCACCCCAGAGCAGGTGGTTCGCATCCTGCAAGAAGCCGAAGTTGGCGACAATCCGGTAACTCAGATCTGCCGTGAGAAGGGAATCACGAAGAACACCTTCTACGCCTGGAAGGCAAAGTACGGTGGTATGGACGTTGCCGAGTCGAAGAGACTGAAAGAGCTCGAGCGTGAGAACGCTCGTCTCAAGAAGCTTCTGGCAGAAAGGGAACTCGAGGTCGATATCCTCAAGGAACTCGCCTCAAAAAACTTCTAGGGGCAGCCGCCCGGCGCGGAGGCGCGGCTCACATGATTGCCCGAGGACTATCCGCTCGCCGTGCCTGCGAACTCCTTGGGCTTAGCCGCTCGTCATTTGCTTACCGGAGCGCTCCAAAGCGAAACGAAGAACTGACCGCAAGGCTCCTCGAACTTGCAGGAGATGAGCCAAAGCTCGGCTACCGAATGGCATGGACAAGGCTTCGCCATGAGTTTGCACCACTAAACCTAAAGCGTGTCAGAAGGATATGGCGAGAACAAGGACTTCACCTCAAGCGTAAGAAGAGCCGAAGGATAAAGGGAGCGAAGAAGCCAGATGTCCAGGCTCGAAGACCTGGCGAAGTCTGGTGCATGGGCTTTGCCCACGACGCGTGTTCAAACGGCACCAAGATTAAGTGCCTGGCAGTTATCGACGAGTCTTCTCGCGAATGCCTGGCAATGGAAGTCTCATGGCGAATCCCTTCTGAGAAGGTCATTACCGCTCTAGAAGGAGCTTTCGTTGAACATGGCAAGCCTAACCATATTCGCTGTGACAACGGGCCAGAGTTTGCATCCTGGGCCATTCGGCTCTATCTTGAGAGCAAAGGCATTGGTCACGCGCTCATCCAGCCTGGCAGTCCTTGGCAGAACGGCTTTGCCGATAGGTTCATCGGCATGAAGAAACCGTCCTATGAACAGGTGGACTTCAAAATGGGATCATGTCAATGCCTATCCCAAACGGGTTCCTGTGTTGCTTCCGCTTGACAATTAGCTACTTAGGCCAAAATGGGACACCGGTTTGGCATCCCAATTAAGACTAGTTACTTCGGTTCGTTGCTATCCACGTTTGAATCGTTGGTCGCATTATTATTCGAGTTGTCTTTAATAGGAGGATCCTTAACCGGTGGTACTGGCGGAACCTCGTTGCGGATGTCGATCTTCGTATCGCCTTGTACTGCAGGCGGTGGGTTGACAATGATTGGCCGATTATCGGGGGCAGGCTGCTGCTGTCCCTCTCGAATAATTGTAGTTGAATTGGATTGTGGTTGTTGGGTTGCCCACGGTTGCCACATCACCATGGCTATCACTGCGATGGCAATAATGGCGACTACCAAGACGATTAATGCGGTCGAATTTGACGACTCGACAACTTCAACGTCGTCTACTTTGACATAATGGTCACTCATATTTTTTTGATCCTAAATGATTGGAGGAGAAAACGACTGTTTTCCTGCCCAATGTCACCACTTACTCCGCCAATGGATCAAATATATTTATTGTCTGTATGAGTTTCGTACAGGTTTATCCGCCCAGACGCTGATTTGTTCTCCAATCTAAATCCTTTTCAAATCCCATTTCTTTGACTCTCGGACGTCTTTCTCGCAGGCGAACCGATTCAATCCCAAGGTAATACCCCTGGGATGCCGGATTCTTGCCAACGCATTGGAGTCGTAAAATGTAATTCCCGGGTGCAGGCCAAAAATCGAGCAAATGAATCTCTTTCTCTCCCGTGGTGGCTGAGTAAAGGTCTACCGGACCGCCAATTTTGGTTCCGTTGAGATAAGGCTGGTATTTGCCAAAATCGTACGAGATACAACAATTGAGTAGCAGTCGAAGCGGTTCCTTTTCTTTGACCGAAATCGGAATCTCAACGAAAGCCCCTTTTTCACTTGAAGGTTGATAGAGCAATTGAGGATGATCAAAGAACTCTAGGGTTTGGGGCGAAACTGTTCCTTCTCCATGCTTGACTCCATTGTTTCCGGCAGCGTAAGCGGTAACCCGCTCTAAGCTTGGTAAGGTTCGAGCCTTTGCGTCTGGCGCTCGATCAGCAAATGTCGATTCGCCGGTTTGGTACCAAAAAGCAACACTCGAAAAGTCATCTTCTCGTTCATTCCAGCTATTCGATTTATGCTCCGGGCTTTCATCGGGGGAAATCCAGCCCATGTGTTCGATCGTGACTTTGATTCCTTTTTGAAATACGATTGGGTCATTGATGTGCCATCTGTAGGCACTGGTGTGTCCACCAACGATCCCCCATTGATCAAAATACGAAGTTCCAAAGTACGGTGTTGAGTTCTTCTTGAGTCCCCATGCTGCATTAAAGTAATCCTCAGTACCAGTTCCCCATATCGAGGCTTCCTTTTCTCCATCGATGTAAATCTTTTCGTCACCTTCGCCAAACCAACTCGGACTCCTGGTTCGAACTGAAAGGACAGTGCCAACATAGTGTCCTTTTCCGGTGGTTTCTAAGATGGTGTAGTCCTTGCCATGTTTGGCGGGATACTCCTGACGGTATTGAGCGTGGAAATATGGAACGTCCTTCGGCAAACTCGTCTTCTGAATCCAATCTATGTTGTAGTACAAAAGGTTAACGCTCTTCGAACTCTGGTTGATGATTTCAACTCGGCAAGACTTCCGAAAAGGCATTTGCCAAAAACAGTTGTAGGCGTCGCCATCATCAACCACAACTGGCAAACTCACGACTTCAGATCGCTTTCCAAAAGCGTTGGCAAAGAAGTCTCCAACTGGAGCTTCGACTTGTGGCTTTTTTGCTCCATCAAAGTAGATTCGAAGGAGCATTTCTTGGTGATTGGCCGAACCTTGAGGAGCCCATTGCTGAACTTCTGGTCCAAGGAAAGTGAGCCATATGTGCGTGACAATTCCAGGACCTTTTGCATCCATCAGAACGTGAGTTTGCCCTGCAGAAACGCGAAAGTTGTCTGAGTTGCTTCGCTCTGTGTTGTCCGAGAGGGGAGGTGCGTTTCTGTCATACTTCCCATCTTTTCCTTTTCGAAAAGTTGACGATTCTCTTCGGCTGATTCCATCTTGGGGTTGAAGTAGGTTCCCAAGTGCACCCAAACTCACTTGAGCCGAAACTTGTAGTCGAATGGTTACAATCAGGGTGGCCGAAAAAAGCAGATAAATGAATCGCCGCATGGATAATCTCCCGAATCCATTCTTGCATAGAAATCTATGGGTAGAATCCAGCCAAATCAACGACCATGCGGACACAATCCCAACAAAGTAGTTGGATTTCCATTTTCCAGAAGTATCAGGGTCTTGTTGGACTCATTGTACTTTTGACTGGTGCTGCCATTTCGGTGCAGGCAACTTTCTTTTCCGCGGCAAATTTTGCGAACATCCTCAATCAGTTGGCAGTTCCCGGCTTGCTTGCAGTTGGCATGACTTTTGTGATCCTAACCGGGGGAATTGATCTCAGCGTTGGTTCTCTCATCGGACTTCTAAACTGCGTTTGCGCAACTTGGCTAGTATCCGGCAAGTCCACGCCTATGACAATCGCCTTCGTACTTGTTATTGGAACCGGGATCGGAGCAATAATCGGCGGCGTGATCAGTATTTCGAAGATGCAACCGTTTGTGGTTACTCTCGCGGCAATGGTTAGCCTGAGGGGAATTGCTTACGTTTATACAAACAACGGAACGGTCAGCGGTCTCGGTGATAAGCTAGATTTTCTCATCGCTCCAAAGCTTGGGGTACCGCTTAATGCATGGATCATGATGGCAATTACTTTGATAGCCATTGGTATTTTGTCAAAGACAGTTTTCGGGCGCCACGTTTATGCCGTCGGTGGCAATCCCCAATCGGCCCGATATGCTGGCATCAATCTTACAAAAACGAGAGTAGGCGCTTATGCAATCAACGGACTTTGTGTGGCAGTGGCGAGCCTAATTTTTACCGCTCGAAATACCAATGGAGCTCCGGACGCTGGTGCTGGATTTGAACTCGATGCGATTACTGCGGTTGTCGTCGGTGGAACCTCACTTGTTGGTGGATTTGGCAATATCGTCGGAACATTTTTGGGTGCACTTTTTATTGTGTGCCTCAATGTCCTACTCATTCTTAAGGGTGTTAACACCTATGTAGGAATGGGTTGGAAAGGAATCGTCATTCTCATCGCTGTCTATTTGCAGAGCATTGGACGCACTACAGACTCATGAAAAATCTCATCCCATTTCTTGCCCTTCTCCTCATAGCTGGATGTTCGCCCGGTGGGGACACAAATTCTGCATCTGCTGCATCATCAACCCCATCTGAATCAAAGGATAAGCCACTAGTCGTCTTTTCGCAGGCCAATTCACAAGATCCTTGGCGCAAGGTTTTCGATGCTTCAACCAAAGCCGAGGCAGACAAGCACTCTTCAGAGTTTATGTACGAGACCCAAGATGCGTCAGGGAAATCCGAAACTCAAAATAACATGATCGATACGTTCTTGATCAAAAACCCGAAGGTCATGCTTGTTTCTCCGAATGACTTGTCGGTGACGAAAGCAGTCGAGAAGGCTTTCGACCAAGGCGTTTCGGTCATTTTGTTGGATCGAGACATTGAAGGTGAAAAATACTCTTACTATATTGGTGGAGACAACACTGAGATCGGACGCCAAGCAGGGAAGTTTGTTGGCAATAAGCTTGGCGGAAAAGGTGTCGTTTTGATGATTCAAGGAATTGCCAATGTAACGGCGACTCAGAATCGGCGAGATGGCTTCTTAGAGTCATTAAAAGAGTTTCCTGGAATCAAGGTTATTCTTGGGGACGATTGCGGTTTTCAGCGACAAAAGGCTCGTGCTTACATGGAGTCATTCCTGCAGAAGAATGAGCCAATTGACTGTGTCTATGGTCACAACGACGAAATGGCAATCGGAGCGAGACTCGCCTGGGATGCCGCCCATCCGACCGGTAAGGCCCCGATGTTTGTTGGTGTTGACGGATGTCAAAAGGAAGTTGTTGAGATGATCAAGTCAGGCAAGATGGATGCTACTTTCCAGTATCCAACTCCGGGTGCTATGGGTATCCAAGTTGCGGCTGACCTTCTAAAAGGGAATAAACCAAAGGATCGAAGAATCATTTTGCCAACTGTCTTAGTGGATAAGAATTCAGCCGATAAGTACCTCGCCGACAATCCTAACCTCGCCAACTAAGGGGTTTTTTGCCACATGAATCAATATCGCATTCCACCAATTCCGAATATTCCCGAGCCCAAGCAGGATGAGATCATTCTTATCGCTAGTGGTGACTCGCGACTGGTCGCGAATCAAACCGGTTGGGCTGCCCAAGCCAATATGGAAGCTCAGATTGCCGAAGCCTTCGAGGAAGAGGGATTCATTATTAGACGGGCGAATCCGGTTGACAAGGAAAAAGGGCACGGGTTTATTGATTCACAGAAGATGGGGATGGATGTGTTCAAGCACATCCATCCGAAAGCCAGGATTATCGTTGCCGAAGCAGTTTGGCAATACAGCCACCATGTACTCGCTGGATTGAGAAAGCACCAAGGCCCAATCCTGACGGTAGCCAACTGGAGCGGCACCTGGCCCGGCCTCGTCGGCTTGCTCAATCTCAACGGATCGCTTACCAAAATGGGAGTGAAGTACAGCACGATTTGGAGTGAGGACTTTACTGATACTTACTTCCTGCACGGAATATCCGAATGGCTCTCGACCGGGAAAATTTACCATGATGCTGGACATGTGAAGTCATTAGGCTCGAATCACGTTGGTTCCAATGAGCATGCTTTAGGTGTGGCATTGGCGAATCAAGTTAAGCATGAACACGCTATTTTCGGCGTCTTTGATGAGGGTTGTATGGGGATGTACAATGCGATCATTGACGATGAGATGCTCAACAAATGCGGCATCTATAAAGAGAGGCTTTCGCAGTCAGCTCTGCTGGCTCAGATGCAGTTGGTCAACGAAGCTGAAGCACGGTCAGTTTATCAATGGCTTTTGGATCGGGGTATGACGTTCGTCACGGGTACCGATCCAGTGACCGATCTGGTCGAGGAACACATCATTGGACAATGCAAGATGTACATTGCCGCGGTTCGGATGGCGGACCGTTATAACTGTGACGCGATAGGAATTCAGTATCAATTAGGGTTGGCGGACATGGCGCCAGCATCAGATCTGGCCGAAGGTCTCCTCAATAATCCGGATCGCCCGCCCGTGTTCCACCGTGAGACTGGCGAGGAACTCTATAAGGGTTTGGCATTGCCGCATTTCAACGAAGTGGATGAGTGCGCTGGACTAAATGCGTTTGTTACGAATCGGGTCTGGAATGCAATGGGTATGGATCCAAGTACGACTCTGCATGACCTTCGATACGGAGAAGAATTTGAGGGGCAATTCGTTTGGGTTTTCTTGATCTCGGGAGCCGCTCCTGCCTCGCATTTTGAGGGGGGATACTCAGGTGCGTCGAGTGAGCGGCAACCGTCGGTCTATTTCCGACTCGGCGGTGGATCGTTAAAAGGAGTTTCCCGGCCGGGCGAGGTGGTTTGGAGCCGGGTCTTTGTGATGGATGGAGCCTTGCACTGCGATCTTGGTCTTGCTTCGGCTATATCGCTGCCTGCCGAGGAAACCGAACGCAGGTGGCAATTGACCACTCCGGCTTGGCCAATCATGCACGCAGTTTTGCATGGAGTGACGCGAGACCAGATGATGGCTCGGCATAAAGCGAACCATATCAATGTGGTTTACGCAGACAACGCCGAGATGGCAAAGAAGGGGCTTGAGGCAAAGGCGACCATGCTTCATGAAATGGGTATTCAGGTTCACTTGTGCGGCGACGTATAATGCTTGTTAATGTTGATTTTCTCCATTCTCATTTCCGCCAAGATGTTTGCCATGAATGATTTCATCGAGAAGGGGGCCGATATTGTCAAAATCCCACAAGCTTTCCAATTTACCGAGGGACCAGTTTGGACCAAGCGGAAGACTTTACTGTTTACTGACATTCCGGCAAACAAGATTTATGAATGGGATGGGAAGACGACAACGGTGTTTCGAGAGCCAACCAACAATGCTAATGGCCTGACCTTTGACCGAGCAGGGAACCTTTATGTTTGCGAGCATGGCAGCCGAAGCGTTACTGTGACCGGCAAAGATGGGAAGAGCATGCCTTTGGCTACCTTGTTTAACGGCAAGAAGTTAAATAGTCCGAATGATGTCGCAGTTCACCCTCGCGGAGGAACCGCCTTAGTCACTGATCCAAGTTACGGAATTCGACCTGAACAGGCGGAGCTTGATCATAAGTCGGTTTACATGATCGACTTGAAGACCAAAGCCGTGACCCAATACTACAAAGGCAAAAACATGCCGAACGGTGTGCTCTTTTCACCAAAAGGAGACTTTGTGTATGTGGCTGACTCTGGTGCTGGTATTTTGGAGAAGTTCACCTTTGATGCAAAGCCTGCTGGCGCGCCTGTATGGACGGTGCCTGCTCCAGGCGCTGATGGAATTCGGGTTGACGTTACCGGAAATGTATGGGCGGCTTGCGCTGACGGTGTCCGCGTTTATAATTCCGATGGGAAGCTGCTTCAAACGATCAAGTTTCCCGAGCAGCCTGCGAACCTTTGTTTTGGAGAAGATGGAAAGACGTTGTTTGTTACGGCTCGAAAGGGCGTTTATTACGTGAGAGTCAATGTTAAAGGGGTTATGCCGGGGTTTTAGTGAGTTTGGGGTCGGGAGTTTGGAGTTCGGAGGGAGAGTCAAGCTTTTGAGCGTCGACGAGACCGACCGTAAACTGGACGGAAGAAAGCCATTATGTTAAAGAATCTGTCCCCCGAGCTTAAAGAGGTGGCCAGAATGCCTCCATTCTCGTTCAAGAGTCTGAGACTGGTTCTCGAAATCCTCGTCGCACCAGTCGAAATCGACCGTTTAGCAATTGCGAAAGAATATCTTGCGGGCCAAGGCTGGAAACAATCAGGGTCAATCGACGACGAGGTTCGATACAAATGTGGCTCGTGGATAGGCAATCTCTTCAGCTTCGATGCGCAGAATCTCAAAGCTACAGCCTTGCTGAAGGCAAGCAACTCAGCAATCGTCCTCTCGATGGAGGTTGATACGACTGGCCAGATCATCACGATCTGGAACTACATAAGCCTTCAGGCAGAATTGGCGGATTTTGGTGAATCCGTTGTCACCGGCGAAGTTTGTCACCGATTGCGCCGTCAATTCTCAAAAGAATGCGGTGCAAGAATGTATTACGACTGGACGCGAGCGAGTAACTATTGGAGTCTTCGGAGGCAGAAGACTTTTGAACCTGGAAGCTACTGGCAAGGGTGGGCGAAATTCATCAAAATCATGGTTGCCCTGTTTCTCGCGAGGGCTTGGGGCCGGGGTTTTAGCCTTCCTAGGCAACTGGGCAGCTAGGAACTGGGCAACTGAGCAGATTGGCGGCTAGGCAACTAGGCTTCAGGAATCCGCTTTCATGGGTTCGTCGGGATCAGAACGGTGTTATCATAAACTCAAGTGGTCGTTAGTCAGCGAGCGAGAGGCCGGGAGAGGTTACGCGGGTTTGGAGTCAGGTCGGGCAAGGGTCTTTTACTCATCCTTGTGCAGTCGATCGGCGTCTTGTTTCCATTGACTTTCATCCCGCTTGGCGTGTGGGGCGGGCACACATTTCACTTCTACTTGGTTTGCGCCGTTGTACAATCAGCGGCAATTTTCTACGGTATGGACCTTTTTGACCAATCGAGGGGCCCCTATTTGTGGTCGCTTGTGACTTATTTCATTACCGCTACAGTTGTTGGTGCAATAGTTTTTGCTGCCGGAATAAAGGAAATTTGGTTTCACGACGGCACGTGCATACCCTTTGGAGCGCCGACTTATTTGTTCTTTGGTCTCTTTCAATTGCGGAATTTGCCCTTTGCGTTGATCATTTCCCCACTTTGGATGGCGATTCGGTGGATCGAGAACACGGTCCAAGTCATGTGGTTTCGCAAAAAGCGTCAGAAATTGCTCAAGGTTTAGTCCTTGCTGGCGAGACATTCAGACTTCTACTCCAATAGAAACCCAAGAAAAACTATCTCAAAATCTGAATGATTCTGGAAGAAAGATGGAAACTCTGAATCAGGGTTTGATGGAGGGTAATTAGGCAATGTTGCCACGTTTTAGGTTCAAATGATCATTAATCCTAACGATGAAAACGGTGACAGCCAAGAATTTCAAGACGTATCAGCCCAAGAAAAAGAATCTATTTTTGCAAATAGTTTAATATGTCCTTGACATGGGGATGGTGAAAGGGTATAACTTCTCTTCGCCGCTGATCCATTCCACTAAAGAATGAATGAGCGTGCAACAGAAAGACAAGTTCTTTGAAAGCCACATAGAGAAGAAGAAGCGCATCGAGCGACTCTGTAAGAGCTGCGTAAAGCAAGCTGAAGAGGGCCGACGACGAATGCCTAGGGACAAATTGCCGAAGAAGGACGCGTAAGCGGCGAAACGCCATGGGGAGCTGCACAGAAGCTTTGATCCATGGATTTCCGAATGGAGAAATCCGGCTAGAGTAATGTTTAGTCACTCATATCTGAACACATAGGGTATGTAGAGGGAACCTGCTGAACTGAAACATCTAAGTAAGCAGAGGAAAAGAAATCGAAGAGATTCCGTAAGTAGCGGCGAGCGAAAGCGGAGGAGCCTAAACCAAGAGATTTATCTTTTGGGGTTGTAGGACCACCACTAACTTCTCCTAACTGAGTCTTCTGATTGAGTAATCGTGAGGAAGGTTTGATTAGTAGAAGTTAGAAAAGCAAAGTTAAGAATTAATAGAACAAGTTTGGAAAGACTGGCCATAGAGGGTGATAGCCCCGTATATGAAAATTTGTAAACAATTTGCAGGTGGCACCTGAGTAGGACGGGTCACGAGGAACCCCGTTTGAATCTGCCCAGACCACTGGGTAAGGCTAAATACAATTTGTCACCGATAGTGCATCCAGTACCGTGAGGGAAAGGTGAAAAGAACCCCGGGTAGGGGAGTGAAATAGAACCTGAAATCGTCGTGTCCACAAACAGTCAGAGCACAATGGTTGGAGTAATCCAGTCAAGTGCGATGGCGTACCTTTTGCAGAATGAGCCTGCGAGTTAATAGTGTTGGCAAGCCTAAGTGTTTAAGACATGGAGGCGGAGGGAAACCGAGTGTGAATAGCGCGTCAAGTCAGCATTATTAGACCCGAAACTGCGTGATCTTGCCATGGTCAGGTTGAAGTGATGGTAACACATCATGGAGGACCGAACTCATAGACGTTGAAAAGTCTCGGGATGAACTGTGGTAAGTCCGGTGAAATGCCAATCGAACGCAGAGATAGCTGGTTCTCCCCGAAATGCATTGAGGTGCAGCGTCAGGAATTGTTTTATGGGGGTAGAGCACTGAATGGACTAGGGGTCTTACCCGATTACCGAATCCAACCAAACTCCGAATACCATAAAATTGAGCCTGGCAGTGAGACAGTGAGTGATAAGATCCATTGTCAAAAGGGAAATAGCCCAGATCGACAGCTAAGGGCCCTAAACGATGACTAAGTGTGAAACGATGTGAGATCGCGTAAACAGCCAGGAGGTTGGCTTGGAAGCAGCCACCCTTTAAAAAGTGCGTAATAGCTTACTGGCCGAATGTGATCTTGCGCGGATAATGTAAGGGGGCTAAAGTCATCTCCCGAAGCTTCGGGATCATCGTAAGATGATCGGTAGGGGAGCGTTCCGTTTGCAGTGAAGCTACAGCGTAAGCAGTGGTGGAGCGGACGGAAGTGAGAATGCAGGCATGAGTAGTGATAAGAAAGGTGAGAATCCTTTCCGCCGAAAATCTAAGGTTTCTCCGGCTATGTTCGTCAGACGGAGGTTAGGCGGTTCCTAAGGTGAGGCCAGAAGGCGTAGCCGATGGACATCTGGTAGACATTCCAGACCCAGGATACGAGCCAGGGGAGGACGTTTCTCAATATCTGATCCCGCACCGTTGGTTGTTGCGGGCTAGACCGAAACTCTAATTCCTGTTAAGGGAGTTTTTCAAGTGAGCGAGGTCGGGGAAGGAAACTCTTCGGAGTAACCGAACTCAGATTGCGAGGGGCCTAGAAAAGTCCCGTAGCATTAATCGTATTTTTGACCGTACTGTAAACCGACACAGGTAGATGAGTCGAGGAGACTCAGGCGTTCGAGAGAACTCTCGTTAAGGAACTAGGCAAATGAGCCCCGTAAGTTAGCAATAAGGGGCGCCCCGCAAGGGGTCGCAGCGAAGCATCCATGGCGACTGTTTACCAAAAACACAGGTCTCTGCTAAGGCGAAAGCCGAAGTATAGGGGCTGACACCTGCCCAATGCTCGTAGGTTAACAGGAGATGTTAGGGAAACCAAAGCATTGAATCGAAGCCCGAGTGAATGGCGGCCGTAACTCTAACGGTCCTAAGGTAGCGAAATTCCTTGTCGGCTAAATACCGACCCGCATGAAAGGTGTAACGACTATGGAACTGTCTCAACGAGAAGCTCGATGAAACTGTAGTGCCCGTGAAGATGCGGGCTATGCGCAGTAGGACGGAAAGACCCCGTGGAGCTTTACTACACCTTGACATTGTGAATTGGGTGTAACTGCAGAGCGTAGGTGGGAGCGTAAGCACCAATGGAACACCACCCTTTTGCATCTGATTCACTAACTTGACCCATTATCTGGGTTGAAGACATTGTCAGGCGGGTAGTTTGACTGGGGCGGTCGCCTCCGAAAAGGTAACGGAGGCGCCTAAAGATCCACTCAGGCTGGTTGGAAATCAGCCGTTGAGCGTATTGGTATATAGTGGGTTTGACTGTGAGACTGACAAGTCGAGCAGGGACGAAAGTCGAGCAAAGTGACCCTCTGATTGTGCGTGGGCACGTCAGGGTTCAACGGATATAAGCTACCCCGGGGATAACAGGCTGATCTTGCCCGAGCGCTCACAGCGACGGCATGGTTTGGCACCTCGATGTCGGCTCGTCGCATCCTGGGGCTGTACAAGGTCCCAAGGGTTCCGGAGTTCACGGATTAAAG
>JANPAV010000136.1:0-3237 GCA_031430115.1 Armatimonadota bacterium
GGCTTTCCTGATCCGTTCTTAAACTTGATCGTATGCCAAACTTCCTGAGCGTCTTGCCCGGTTGGTGGGACTGGCTTGTAGTTACCGTTTGCATCCACTTGGTCATCAATATCCCACGTGTAAATGTGCTTATATTCGGCATCGAATCGGAACAGGTTTTGGTAGAGACGAGAATTTTTCTTTGAGTCGAACTTAGGAAGGTCGTAAAAGAAGAGATCACCGATTTGCTCTCCACCAGCTTCACCGCCGGAGTTTCCACCCCAATTCACATTCGCGTCCGCCATTGGTGCATAGGCATTTTGAGACATCATTTCATTTGCCCGACCTCTGCTTCCTCCGCCGCCAAACCCACCGGGACCGCCACCCGTGCTCAACGAACCAAGCCATTGGTCTCCGTTCATATTGGCCGTGAAAGGATCAAGGATGTCTTTGAACTGAAGGTTGGGGAAACCAGTGATCAGTCTCGTTGGAATTCCTTTGAGATCAATAAGGTCATTTAAGACGGTTGCCTTTGAAGCTAATGTGAGTTTGTCAGGGTTGGAAATGTCAACTGCATAGCCAGGTGCCCAGGTGATTCCGCGTTCGAGCGACATCATGATGATTTCCTTGGCTTTCTTGTCGGCCTTGATTCGATAGAATTTGCTTTCCGTCTTGGTTTCAATACTCGTTGTCCACTTGAAAGCAGCATCAGAAGTTTTCACTGAACGGATCGTTCCCTTCGGGATTGCGATCGCACCGCTCGCTGTTTCTAGGACCAACAATTCGCCATCAGCCGACTTAATTTTTCCTTCGAGGGCAGTTGATGAGTAGCCTTCAATCGAAATAGTTCGACCGATATTTTTGGAAACGACTTGATCGAAGGTGCCCAAAGGGATTTCTTTCGTCGTCGTCGAGACTTCCTCGGCGGTAGTAATGTTTTGAATTTCACCTTCGGGAGTCCAAAACCAGAGGGTTCCGAGCGATGCTCTTGGCACTTCTACGATGTTGGCTTCCCCATCCTTAATCGCGATTTTCCGAGTGATGAATGCAAATCCATTCTTGAACATCGAGACCGATACGACCTCGGGAGTGGTCATTTTGGTAGGGGCTTGCAAAAGCAAAGCCCCGCTGAGAATTGTTGACAGCATGATTATAGGACGTCCTTATTGTCCGGTCGGAACGTACACCTTGTACCGAACTGTGAATTTTGCTGACTTTCCAGATTCAAGCTTGAATTCCCACTTCAAGGAGTTACTTGGGTTTTGTCCCCGTATTCCTGTCTTCGCGATTTCGTTTTCCGCTTTAGGCTCCGTCTTAAGAACTTCCCCTTGGATCGGAAGTTTGATTTGGAAAGACACTTCTTCCGGCTTCGGATTGGTTACTTCTAGTTCCGTTTCGTAGGTGATAAGGTCCATCAGTGCAACCCCTTTCTTATCTTTCATCGCTCCGACTGCGCGGTCGATTAACTCAGTGTTGGAATCGGTGGTGAAGTCGAGTGACCGACTGACGGTCAATTCGGCTTCCGTGTTAGCTGCCGTGTAGTTCATCATTCCTTGACCTACAACTTCTCCTTTCTTGAACATTGAGGCTGCCGCAGTTGAAATTGGCTTTCCGGTCATGTTTTTGAACTTGATTTTGTTGTAAATCGGCGTTCCTTTTTGTCCGTCCCACGAGTAAGTGCGCTTGTATGGCGTCTCGAATTGGTACAGGTATTGGTAGCTTCTGGAACCCTTTTTAAGGCTGACTTTTTCGAGGTCATAGAAGAATAGGTCTTCGAGTTGCTCTCCGGAAGCATTACCTGCAACTAGGCTAACGTCAGACGGATCGAATGAAACCACATCGAGCCCAGAAGTGATTTCCTTTGCCGCAGATTTCCTGGTCAATTCACCTGCTCTTCCACCACCTTGGCCTCCTAACTGCACTCCAGCAGAAAAGGTACCCGTAGCCCCACCTGAAATTGACCGAAGCCAATCGTCGACTGACATTCCCGAAGTTAAAGGATCAAGAATGCCTTGGAACTGAATGTTTGGAAAGCCCGTGATGAGACGGAGCTTTGCATTTTCAAAATCGAGCAAGTCATTGAGCACAGTTGACTTGGCGGTGAAGACCAGCTTATCAGTTGAAGAAAGGTCAATGGCGTAACCGGGAGCCCAGGTCATGCCTCGTTCGAGAGACATCATCATGACGCTTTTGGCATTGTTCTTGGTGACGATTCGATAGTAGTGAGATGACTGCTGATACTTTTGTTCTTGAGTCAACACTACCGAAGGATCTTTTGCGACAACCGAATCGACCTTACTTCGATTAAGCATAAACGTTCCTTCAGGCGTCTCGACCGCAATCAGGTCATTAGCAAAGGTTTTTAGGATTCCCTCGACCGCCTGCCTGCGGTCGGTAACCTTGCCATCCTTTTCGTCGCGGTAGAGCATGTTGAACAAGAATTTTTTACCTATGTTCGCCCTTAGAATCTCGTCGCTAGAGCCAAATGGAATGGTCATGCTTGCCGGAGTTCTTTCATCGACCCCGGTTACTGATTCAACTTGCCCTTCGTTGGTCCAGAACCATAGGCTTCCCAGAGAAGTCTGCGGAACTTCGACTACTTTTGCCGAATTATCGGTAATTGGAATCTCTCTTGTGACGAACGCATATCCATTTTTGAACATTGATACGGAAACGACTTTTGGCTTAACCACCACTTCGGTTGGCGCTTGAGTAGCCAACACTGACGCAAAAAACAACGGAACAATCCCCATGAAAACTCAAACGTTTGACCTTCCCAATGGTTTTGTTCGAAATTGAAAGTGTATGCTTGTGTCTACCATTTGGACTCATGACTCAAGATAAGATTGTTGTTGTTGGCGCGAGGGAGAATAACCTCAAAAACATCACGGTTGAGATTCCGCGCAACCAGCTCGTGGTTATTACGGGACTCTCAGGTAGCGGCAAGTCGTCGCTTGCTTTTGATACGATTTATGCCGAAGGACAGCGGCGATATGTTGAGTCCCTTTCAGCCTACGCACGCCAGTTTTTGGGGCAGATGGATAAGCCAGACGTCGATCACATTGACGGGCTTTCTCCAGCAATTTCGATTGATCAGAAGAGCGCTTCGAAGAATCCTCGCTCGACCGTGGGGACGGTTACTGAGACCTATGACTACCTTCGAATTTTGTTTGCTCGGGTAGGTATTCCCTATTGCGTGGAAGGTCATGGTCCGATTGAACGGCAGAGCACCGACCAAATTGTTGACATCGTTAAATC
>JANPAV010000137.1:0-2558 GCA_031430115.1 Armatimonadota bacterium
CCGTGACATCCCGTGCTCACTCACCTTTCCCTTGGGACTCAGAATCGCCGCCCCTGGCAGAAGGTCTTTGCCGATCTGCACCAGATCGTGCTCTGTCCCTCCCGTCCCGTGAAGCAGAAGCAGAGTCCTTGTTTCTGTTGGTTCAGTGGCTGGCTCGTAGTGAAATTGAAAACTCATGGAAATCTATCTTGAAACTATGCCAGATAAGGTCATGGTTTTGGTGCAAACTAACTTTGCGAATGGATTTCTCGGGGCTAAACGCGATCTTAAAACCTGACCAGATTTTGTCTGGAGCGGCAGCAGCGCGTGGATACGACTGTGATGCCTACACGGTCGATCGTTCAAAGCCCAGTGTGATCGTACTACCGGAAAGTACCGCAGAAGTGGCTGCAGTCGTCAAGTGGTGCGTCATCCACTCAGTTCCGTTCACCTCTCGCGGAGCCGGTACCGGGCTCAGTGGCGGAGCGATGCCTGCCCTCGGCGGAGTTGTCGTCTCGACCAAGCGGATGAACCACATTCTCGACATTGACATCGAAAATCGATGCATGCTAGCTCAAACCGGAATAGCAAACCGCCGATTAACCGATGCAGTCAAGGATCAGGGACTGCACTTCGCGCCAGACCCATCTTCTCAGTCCGTTTCGACCCTGGGCGGCAACATCGGCGAAAACGCCGGTGGTCCACATACGCTAAAGTACGGAGTTACCGTCCAACATATCCTTGGGGTCACAATGGTTGATCCCCTTGGCGAGGTTTTGACCATCGGCGGGAAAGTTGCCGGTGGTCCTGGATACGATTTCCTAGGACTGATTTGCGGTTCAGAAGGAACACTCGGAATTGTAACGGAAGCATGGGTGAAATTAACTCCATTACCTAAGGCAATTACTACAGCATTAGTAGCTTTCCCTACTATCCGCTCCGCCACCGAAACTGTTGCTGGAATTATTGCGACTGGCACGATCCCAGCCGCGCTAGAAATGATGGATCGAGGCATCATGAAAGCGGTGTCGATGGCGTTTGGCTTAACCTACCCACCCGACGCCCAAGCGCTTCTCCTCATCGAGTGCGATGGTGATGATGCTGAAATCGTGGCGAAGGAAATGGAGTCAGTTCGCACTGTTTGTACTGCAAATGGCTGTTTGGAGATTACCATCGCATCCGACGAAAAGGAACGCGCAAGGTTGTGGATGGTTCGGAAGAAAGGCATTGGTGCAATGGGGCGAATCGCGCCGTCAATTGTGACCCACGATGGCGTGATTCCCCGTTCGAAACTTCCCGAGATGCTTGACTTTGTTTACGAAGTAGCCGAGGCTCATAATATTGGTGTTGCGAATATTTTTCATGCTGGTGATGGAAACCTGCATCCTTGCTTCTATTTCGATGATCGAGACCCATTACAGGTTGAACGAGTGATCGAAGCCGGCGAGATCATTATTAAGAAATGCATTGAGTTAGGTGGTTCGGTGTCAGGTGAACACGGAATCGGAGTCGAGAAAATAGATCTCATGCCGCTGATGTTCTCACCGGAAGACCTGGAGGCTCAGGCGATGTGCAAACGAATCTTTAATGACGGAATGCTATGTAATCCGTGCAAGGTTCTTCCGAACCAACGAGGCTGCGCCGAGCACAAGATGCGCTGGCGTGGGGTGGCGACATGAGCAATGCGACGGCCGTCGAAGAAATCGCAATGGTGATTCACGAGGCGCAGACCATTCGAATTGGTGCACCAAACCCATTTCGCTTGGAGTGCCCGGCCACTCAAGTAGAATTGACGCTCGACCACCTGGATCAAATTCTGTTATTTGAACCTGCGGATCAACTCGTCTCAGTCCAAAGCGGTATTACTTTGATCGCGCTAAACACCTTCCTGCGAGAACGAGGATTTGAGATTCCTCTCGGCCGCCGCGACGATCAGCAGAATGAAACGATAGCTGATTTGCTTTCCTTCAACCAGCCACATCATGGTTCAACGATGTTAGGTAGCTGGCGAGATTGGGTTGTTCGAATGAAGATCATTCTTGCATCCGGGGAAATCGTGGTCTCTGGCGCAAATGTTGTCAAAAATGTAGCTGGGTTCGACCTTCATAAGCTGATGATCGGAGCTCGACACACTCTCGGCGTACCGGTTGAAGTGACGCTGAGAGTTCGCCCCTTCCTCGGGACTAAGGTTTATGATTCTTACGAGACTTTGACGAAGCCATTCATGGCGAACGACATATCCTTTGATGAACAACGCTTGATGCGGCGCACCAAGCAAATCTTCGATCCCACCAATAAGCTAAACCCAGGGGAGTTTGGATTCATTTAATGCACGATCTTAACGAACTTCTGACCCATTGCATTCGGTGCGGATTCTGCCTCGAAGACTGTCCGACGTTCGTCGAAACCGGCAACGAACTCGAATCACCTCGTGGACGAATCTACCTAGTTCGAAGTGCACTCGAAGGCAAGTTGGCATGGGAAGACATCAAGCCACACATGGACCTTTGCCTTGGCTGTCGAGCATGTGAGACCTCTTGTCCAAGTGCAGTAGAATACGGAGCCATCTTTGAGATCGC
>JANPAV010000138.1:0-2621 GCA_031430115.1 Armatimonadota bacterium
TGCTCCCCAATGTCTGATCGAAATATACGAATACTTGGCGGCGTTGGCACGGGGCAAAGCGGTCGTATATCCGCTGCTTCGTGGACCGCAATTGCTTCAGTCCCATCAGTTTCGTAGACCTTGCCCGAATACACCATTCCTGATTTTATGATTCCAGGTTCGGATTTCAGCTCAAAACGGCAAAGTTTCACCTTAGTAGGATACCTTGGTCCTAGTACCGGAACGAAAGAGCTTGCCCCGCAGTCAAACAAATGTCGTTAACCAAAATGGCAAAAGAGGCAGTGATGAAAAAACAAGCAAAGATCCTTATTTGTGACGACGAACCCTTTGTTCTCCGTCTCTTGCAAGTTCACTTTGAGCGAAACAACTTTGATTTAACGACTGCCTCAAATGGGAGGGAAGCTCTCCGATATTTCGTGGATGAGACTCCCGATGTTTGCCTCTTTGATGTAATGATGCCGTACGTTAGCGGACTTGAACTTCTTACCAAAATCCGAGGTAATCCTCGGACGGAAGGTTTGCCCGTGGTTCTTCTTACCGTTAAGGCACAAGATGACGATGTATACCAAGGATACAATCGGGGTGCCGACATGTACTTAACAAAGCCATTTGACCCGGAAGACATCGTACGAAATGTTGAGTTAATTTTGCAACATTCTCAATAGATCATGCTGAAGCATGTACTTGGCGAAACAGTTGTGGTACGATCCTAGCCTAGAAGGGAGATACCTAGGAAAAAACCATGCCAAAGAAGATTCTGGTCTGCGATGATGAACGCCATATAGTCCGATTGATTCAAGTCAATTTAGAGAGAAATGGCTATATAGTCGTCACAGCTTTTGATGGGAAAGAGGGTTTGGAGAAAGTCAAGGCTGAAAAGCCTGATATGTGCGTACTTGACGTCATGATGCCCTACATGGACGGATTTGAAGTCCTGAAGTCATTGCGACGTGAGCCTGAGACGGAAGCACTTCCGGTCATCATGTTAACTGCAAAAGCCCAGGACAAAGACGTTTTTGAGGGCTACCATTACGGTGCTGATATGTACTTAACCAAGCCGTTTAACCCAATGGAGCTTGTTACGTTCGTGAAGAGAATTCTTGACGGAAACGATGGCCCTGGCGATGGTGGCAAAGGAAAGAGAATCGAACTGTAAAGCTGAATTTTAAGCTAAATGAA
Source organism: Armatimonadota bacterium (assembly GCA_031430115.1). Taxonomy (GTDB): domain Bacteria; phylum Armatimonadota; class Fimbriimonadia; order Fimbriimonadales; family Fimbriimonadaceae; genus Fimbriimonas. Next base: position 1,180 of record JANPAV010000138.1, read on the forward strand.
TCCCCAGGCAATTTGTCTGGGGATTTTTTTTTCACATTTTTTGCTTTTCTGGTTAAGAATTCGTATTCTTGTGTTAACATACGTTTCAAGAATACGAATTCTCAGAACGGACTGAGAACAGGAGTTTGACCAATGAGGGTTACACAACGCGATATTGCAAGATTGGCTAGGGTTTCACAGGCAACTGTGTCTCGCGTCACTTCTGGCGACGAACGTGTTGAGCAAGCTATTCGAACTCGCGTCGAAAAGGTTATCCTCGAACAAAATTATCAGCCTGATGTTCGGGCTCAATCGTTGCGTAACAAGCGAACGGGAATGATAGGTTTGGTCATCAAGCGTCCACAAGGCGGAATAGTCAACGATCCGTTTTACGCAAACCTCATCGCTTCGATCATGGAAGAACTTTCGGAGACAGAGTTTCACCTTTGTGTAGATTGCGCTGCTGATAACAATCGCCATCAATCACTCTATGATGAAATGCTGAGAACTCGTCGAGTGGATGGACTAATCCTCGTCGAATCTGAAGCCGCCGATAACCGTATTCAAAAGCTCCAAACCGATCGCTTTCCATTTGTCCTCATTGGCAATCCCCTTCATGCAGCAGAAGTCCATTCGATTGACAATGACAATGTCTTGGCATCCGACCTACTCACCCAGCATCTAATCAAACAGGGGTATAAGAGAATTGCCTTCTTAGGCGCCAAGTCCGGAATTACGGTTAGCGATGATCGAATTGCTGGTTATCAACGTGCATTGCGCGGAGTACAAAACGAGCACCTCATTTTCCATTCGGATTTTGGTAGCGAAGCAGCAAGGATAACGGCAAGAGAAATTCTTTCTTCGAGCAATCCACCAGACGCAATTGTTGTGTTAGATGACTTCATGGCATTAGGAGTTTCGGCAGCCTCAAGAGAATTTAAGCTAGCGGTTCCAAGAGATCTTGGAATTGCCTCATTCAATGATTCATCCCTTTGTGACGTTATTGGTGGTGGCTTAACCAGCGTAAACCTCAACATTCCTCAGATTGTTCGATTAGCGGTAAATCGCCTTCTGGATATTATTGATGAAAAACCGATTCAAGGACCACGACGAATACTCGTTCCTAGCAAGCTGAGTATTCGAAATAGCTCAAAGCGAACTGAGGTGGTTCTATGACTTCACTTGGTGTATTGATGCTTGCGCAAACGCTTGGTTTCAAGATACATCGGTTCGTATTTGTGCCGAATGAGCAATCCTTTAGCTTATCTGTCGCCGGAACCTTTAACGGGTGGAACAAAGATGCCAGCCCGATGCAACTGGAAAGCGATGGCCGAACTTGGTCATTAAATGTAGAGCTGAAATTTGGTCAGCATCAGTACAAATTTGTTCGGAATGGAACGGAATGGCTAACAGACCCCAAAGCTGAGAAGAATGAAGATGACGGAAATGGAAACATCAATTCT
>JANPAV010000139.1:0-2326 GCA_031430115.1 Armatimonadota bacterium
GCGTCCGTTCGTTTCCGTAACGATGCGACATATTGTTTCCGGCGAGAACCTCGATCCTGCGGCCGTCGCGCGGGCAGTGCAGCTAAGCGATGAGAAATACTGTACGGTCCTATCAACGATTCGTTCATCACCAGCCGTGACCAGTGAATGGGTAATCGAATAGGGATAAGAGCCAGCCTCACGAGCAATGTTAGGTTCAAAAGGGGTAGAATTTTGTGTGCTCCCAACCACTTTCCCCGGACCTAAGTCTGCCTCGATGTTAGCCGAGCTCGGCAAATATGTCATCGCCGAACCCTATCCTTTTGCGGTTGATCTGGAGAAATGTTCGGGCATGACGCTAGTCACCGTTGACGGGCAAGAGCTTTTTGACTGGGCTGGCTACTACGGCTCTAAACTCCTTGGACACAATCACCCTGGCCTTTACGAACCGGAATACCTCAAGCGACTCGCAAGAGCAGCAAACAACAAGGTTGCGAATCCAGATTTCATCACGCAAGAGTGCCTTGATTTCTATCGTTTAGTATATGAAAATGCACCCGAAGTGATGCAAAACGAAGACCTTGAGGTCTATGTCGTCAACTCTGGTGCTGAGGCTGTCGAGAACATGATGAAATATCTGGTCTCGAAGTACAACCAGAAGTGTCTGTCAGCAGGCCGAATACCCGGTGGAAGAAGATTTCTTTACTTCGATCGAGCGTTTCATGGTCGAACCGTCTTTGCCTTAGGAATAACCCAAACAATGGACACTGTCGCCACCAAGGACTTTGTCGGTCTTGGCAGTGGAGGAAATATGAAGCTGTCGTTTCCGATTTTCGATTCCGAAAGAGAACACGAAGATAACCTCAAAAGTGTCAATCAAAGCCTCGAACAACTTGAGTCAGTCCTCAGACATATGGCAGAAGACATCGTTGGAATCATCATTGAACCGATCCAAGGTGCCGGTGGAAACCGTGTGGCGTTGCCCGAGTTCTTTCAGGGCCTATCGCGGTTGGCAAACGAATACGATGTCTACTTGGCTTTCGATGAAGTCCAAACCGGACTTGGCGCAACTGGAAAAATGTGGGCTATTGACCATTTCAATTTGCCGCACCCCCCGATGGCGGTTGCAAGTGGAAAGAAGTGGGGTAACGGGCTCATTATCATGTTGGAGTCGCTGGACGATGTCGGAGTACTGGACTCAACTTGGGGCGGAAACTTGGCGGATATGGTCAGGGTTTGCAACGAAATGGAGATCGTCAAACGAGAAGACTTGATCGAGCGAGCCGCAGTCAATGGCGAAGTCCTCAATGAAGGTCTAAAACTCGTAATTGCAAAGTTCGAATATGCAAGCAATGTAAGAGGTATGGGGCTTTATCAAGGCTTCTCACTGGATACCGCCGAACGCAAATCCCAGTTAGTCAAAGTGGCGAGAGAACAGTTTGGCTTGCTGCTTCTCGGAGCAGGCAACCGAAGCATCCGCACCCGGCCAAATCTTTCGGTAACAAAAGAAGACATTACAAAATTCTTGGACCTCCTGGAAAAGTGTTTAGCCAAAGTGGCGTAGGACATACTTCACATAACCGATGATCTTTTCTCGACAAATCGTTTTGGCAGCCCTGGCTGGGCTATTTTTGTTGGGAAGTCTCGTGCCTGGACTTGACGTTCTTGCCTATGTTTCAATCCTCCTTGGTGCCATCGAGGCCGTCCCCGCCGCTTGGAACGCAATCAAGAATCGACACCTCGATGTAGACATCTTGATGCTAACTGCGGCAATCGGGTCCGTCGCCCTTAACCGCCCTTTTGAGGCTGGTGTCCTCTTATTCCTCTTTTCGCTATCTAAGGCGCTTGAAGACTTGACGATGGCGAAAACCCGCAACGCGATTGACGCGTTGATTCGGTTAAGACCCAGCCGAGTGACCGCCATTCGGGACGGAAAAGAAGTTGAAATTGCGGTCGAACAGATTGTTCTGGATGAAATTTTGGTTCTACCCGGATTCTTGACCGCTCCGGTTGATGGAATCGTCACAATTGGAAGTGGCTCGGTCGACAATAGCGCTTTGACCGGTGAATCTGCTCCAATTTCGGTTGAAGTTGGATCATCAATTCTAGCGGGAGCAAGAAATCTTGAGTTCGGAATGACCTACCGAGCAACTTCGACCGTAGCCAATTCAACTTTGCAAAAAGTGGTTGATCTTGTTAGTCAGGCCCAAGAAAATAAGGGCAGTGGGGAACTAGCCAGCCGGTGGTTTGGCGAGCGTTACACCTGGTTTGTCTTGGTCGCAAGCATTACCATGCTCCTCGTCAAACTCGCACTTCATATTCCATTCAAGGACGCGGCATATTCCTC
>JANPAV010000140.1:0-2109 GCA_031430115.1 Armatimonadota bacterium
CTTCTCATCGATCTTGCCCTGAAAGACCCGGAGAACTCGCAGTGACTTTAGTTCAACCAAAGGTTCGAAGTCGAAAGGCTTCTCTTTTGCGTTGACGTCCAGACAAAAGGTCAACCTTCCATCTTCTTGAACCCATTCAAAAGTTCCACCCGCTTGCTCAACTCGCCTAACCGCAATCTTCTCGGACGAAGAAAGTGTTCCAGCCTGAACCGGTGTTACAAAACCAACGACAAGCAATGCCATCGCCGAGATATTCATATCAACTTTTTAATGCCTGGCGGTACTCTTTACGAACGTGAATTCAAATCGTTTTGCCGCAATTGGGGCTTTTCTGGCAGGGCTCGCCGTCATGCTTGGTGCCTTCGGCGCACACGCAATCAAAGACAAAGTGTCGCCCGCAGACCTCGAAATCTGGAAGACTGGCGCGCACTATCACCTAGTTCACGCTATAGCACTTCTCGCTCTCGCACTGTACGATAAGAAGGGAAGTTATCGTACAGTCTGTTGGCTCTGGATAATCGGAATCACAATCTTTGGTGGCAGCCTCTATGCCCTTGTTGGTACCCAAGTTCGAGTCTTTGGCGCTATCACACCAATCGGCGGACTTTGCCTCATCATCGGGTGGTTGTTGCTTGGATTTCAGCTAATCAAGCCAGAATCTGCTTCAGATTAAGGTAGCCCGAACAAACAAAAAACGCGACCAGGAAGCGATTCCGGCCGCGTTATAAGCTTCTGATCCTTAGCGAAAACTGGGGGAGGAGCCTCGGATCTTTTTCGAATGTCAATGAGTTAGTTTGCATACTAGGTGCCAATAGCGGCAAATCACTAAATCCTGGTACTTCTGCGGCCATTTGGTAGAGATGCAAACCTATTCAATATTTACATGAACGGAGTGAGAGGGCGGATACTCAACCTTGGTCAGCTTATTGCCCCAAATGATTTTGCGTTCGCCACTAAACTGAATTTCGACATAGCACGGTCCATGCCATGTTTCTATAATTTCACCACCAAGTAAAGGTGGGCCAGAATTCTGCTGGTTCATGCGAAGTCCCCTTAATGTTCCAGATTCAATGATCTGACATGCTCTCATAAATTTGCCGTCAGGTCCGATATTCTTCGTGACATACGGACTGTTATCCAATATTTGTCTCCAATATTGGTCCTTCTCGAACAACAGACCGCTTCGTGTTGTTTTGGCCCAAACACCAAATGCAAGGCAGGCTGTTGCAGCGAACAGGAAGGTCCAAATTACTTTTCGCCAGCGTTTCATGTTCTTTTATCGAGCCTCCCTCAACCAAACATCGTACCATTGAATGGGCGGATAGTTAACGACGAGTAAAGCTGGTGAGAAAATGAGCCCTTCATGCGTCGATTTGCCAGATCAGAATACTTCAGAATCTACTCCCCCGGTTCGTTCCTCACCGACCCCTCTGGCAAGATGGGTATTTCGTCCAGGATGTCTTCTATCGTCGGTCAGGCACCGGTTCCTCTTTGAACGTCTTCAAGAAATTCCTTGACTCGTAGGGCTGCTGTGAAGGGGTTCTTCAAAACCCAAGACGCCGAAATTCGGAAGACGAGAATGCCTTGCGAGTTGAGCCAGGCATCTCGTGCCTTGTCGTATTCAGCTTGGCACTGGTGAATTGAACCGTCAACCTCAATCGCAACCTTTGGATGGGCAGAATAGAAGTCGATGACATAATCACCAATCGACGCTTGCCGTCGAATTCGGAAGCCGAGTTGGTCACCCTTAATCTGTTGCCATAGGAGAACCTCCGGCAACGACATATTCTTTCGAAAGTGTCGGGACAGATTCTTTTTGGGCCACCTCATGTGAAGCAATCTTATCCGTTTCCAATCACTAGATGCACGTCGAGACCAGATACCCATCTTGACAGAGGGGTCGGTGAGACCATTCCAAAAACAAATCGAAACAGGTGGGCGAACCGGGGGAGTAGATCAAGGGCTTAACCTCAGAGGTCAACCTACCTATCTACTCAACAACCGCGCCAAACTTTTGCAGAGTATGCCTAAGCTTCCGTGAAGCGGAATGCTTCTCTGAGGTTCCCTGCGAAGCAGATGCCAAAAAGGTAACTGCGCGCGAGGGCGAGA
>JANPAV010000141.1:0-3462 GCA_031430115.1 Armatimonadota bacterium
GGACCTTTTTGCTGCGAAGGACTACCCTACAACCTGGGGAGCTGAGCCGTACAAAAATCAAGTCATCGCCTATAATTGCGCGGTAGTCGAAAAACTGTCCGCAGCCGGAGCGATTATGGTTGCCAAGACGAGTCTTGGTGCGCTTGCCTACGGTGATATTTGGTTTGGTGGATTGACGCTGAATCCTTGGAATCCCAAACAGGGGTCTTCGGGGTCTTCCGCTGGATCATCGTCAGGAACAGCGGCTGGACTATTCGCTTTCTCGATCGGCACAGAGACTCTTGGCTCGATCATTTCACCATCACAGCGGTGTAGGGTGACTGGCTTGCGGCCCACGTTTGGCCGAGTTAGTCGGTTTGGTGCGATGGCTTTGAGTTGGACGATGGACAAAGTTGGTCCGATCTGTAAAACAGCCGAGGACTGTGCGATTGTTTTCAGCGTGATTCACGGGGCAGACCCTCGGGACCCGATGTCGGTTGACTATCCGTTCACCTATCGATCTTTTGTTGATCTGAAGAAGCTCAAAATAGGCGTCGTTATTCCGACCGGATATAAGGAAGGAGATGACCTAACAAAAGAGCTCGGTACCGCTGCGACAATTCTTAGAAGTATGGGAGCGACGTTCACTCCAGTTAAGATCTCTTCACCAACCCCAGGGGTATCGGAAGTTTTGACGATTGAGGCAGCGGCGGCGTTTGACGAAATCACGAAGGATGGACGGGTTGACACGATGAAAGGTTCGCTGTGGCCGCCAGCGTTTCGGGCGTCATCGATGCTGACCGGGGTTGACTATATTCAGGCGATGAGAGCCAGAACCACGGTGATGCACAAGTTTGAGGAAGAATTGGGTTCGTTGGACTTGATTATTGGTAGTGCCGGTTTGGGCGATCTGTTGGTTACGACAAACCTCACGGGGCATCCGCAGATATTTATTCCGATGGGTTTGAATGAACAGGGACGCCCGATGGGGGTTTCTTTGATCGGTCGATTGTACGACGAAGGGACGATCCTTGCGATTGGGAATATGTTGCAGCAAGCGACGAGCGTGTATCGGAAGCGTCCGGACTTGAGCCAGTTACCCGCATAGCTAAGTCATTGGAGCAAATACATCGGCCATTTTTTGCGCCTTGTCGGCTCCATCAAGGTCTCCAGCCTCAAGGTAGAGGGAAATGGCCCGCTCAAAATGAGCTCGATCATGAGGCATTCTTTCGACGCCAAGTGAAACTAAACAGGTTGCGATTCCTACTTTATTGCCAATTTCTTCAAAAACAGCTAGTGCGCCTTCGAGAGTGTAAGCCCGATCCCTTGTTTTCTCCATTTTAGCGAGCATCATTTGGTTCTCTTTTACCGAGCCGTGGCTTAGTGTTTCCATGATATCGGCCATTGATTTTCCAGCAGTGTGAAGGGGTTTCGTGAGGCGAAAAAGTGTCCAACCTTCTTCCTCCTTGTCGCCAATTTCTCTGCTAATTTTCAACGATTCTTCGAGATATTCTCGATGAGGTCCAAGGGTGAAAGGTAGGCAAGCAATCCTAAGAGCTCGAGCGTATTCCTTTCGGTCCTCTGTACTTCGGAGATACGCAACGGCTCGATGACCGAAAGTCGCTGCCTCATCCATTGGTCCAATGTGTTTGAGCAAGTTGGCCATCCTAGAACAACAAATGCCTAGTTCACGATTTTGCCCCGCAGCTTCGTATTTGGCGATGAGGTCCTCAAGGATTGGCTTAGATGTTTCATCGACCGGTAAATCCCACGGCTCTTTTGTCATTTAGACCGTTTTACCATTTAAAAAGTAACTTACTGTTCCCTGAACCGTCTTGTCCTATCGTGGCTAATCGATTCGTTTCCGCTCTTCTCGTTCTCAGCTTTGTCGGCGTTTGTTTTTCGTATCAGGGTGGGGCTGATCCTGGTTTGAGTAAGGGGAAACCCGAAGACAAAGATCGGATGGTGGTTAAGATGGCAGTTCAGATTCCCACGCCGAAAGAAAGTGAAGTCGTTCTCATTCTTGATTCGGGTGACTTTGTCACGATGAGGCAGGGACAAATTGCGACGATTCCGGCAACTGAGAAATTTCGGACGATCGTTGGCGAAAATGCAAGTTTCTCGTTTGTGGAGAAAGGAACGACTAGCGGAAACAACTTTTGGCGAGTCGAGCGACGTTAGTCGCCCGACCGCTTTCTGATTGTGAAGTTAGTTCGCACGATGCCGGTTTCGATGAAGCATCTCGGTGGCAAGAAGGATTCGCACGATTGGCGTCCAGAGTAAGATCAGGCCAACAATTTGAGCAAGGATATAGTTAATGGACACTGTGTCCATGTCATGAAGACCTTCGCGGAAACCAATCGTACATACGAACACTGCGACTGCAAGCGTTCCAAGGAGCATCAGTCCTAGAATTGCTCCGTTTCGAAGTGCACTTGGCTTCAAAATACCGGAACGCAGTTGCTTCCGAATCAGCACTATCGCCAAGAATGCTCTTACTGCATTTAGTACCCAGATTGTTCCAACAATAATATGACCAGTTATTCCTGCGCCGCGAATAGGAGCTCCCCAAACAAATGCTCCTACAATTAGGGCCAATAACCCGATTGGATGCCCATATCGGAGCCAAGTCGTGCCACTCAGCTCAGTCCAAAATCCAACAACATAGTTTCTCCATGTTAGGAGGATCATGATGAAAAAGAAACAAATCGCTTGTATCACAAATCCTGGAGTTAGATACGAAAGGAGCATCTCGAATATTGTCGAATGTCCCGGAAGCGTATATTTTCCTTCCCAATTCCATTTGCCAGCGGTTAATGGCAAAAGCGCAAGAAATTGAACAAATAGAACCCCCCATGCTACTAAGGAGCTCTTCATTGCTAGCCGGAATTTTTGGGCAACAAGCCCTCCATCTGACATGGGACGAGTGCCGAAGAACAAGAAAAAGGACCGGTCAGAATGCCTTATGTCCGTTCGTCTCGCTCCACATCCGACGATTAATGCAAGTGCTGGCACTAGAAAGACGAGGAGTGGAACGTACGTTTGGATGATCGGCAGTACCATCGGAACTTCCCCATATTTGTTTGGACCAAATAAGGTAACTGGTCCCATATAGCCCTGCTGAAGCCAGACCTCAACAGAAAAAATTACACAACAAAACAGCACTAAGCAAGGCAAAACTAGCCCTTGCTGTCGCCATTCATACCAACGCTGTGCCGCACTCGCATTACTAAAATTAAGCCATTTTGCAATCTTAGTTGTTCTCTGGTTTGCAATGTTTGGACTAAGCGTGAGGAGTTGCGTATCGCCACGTCTTGCCCTTACAACACCTTGGTAGGCAACAGCATAGCTAGAGAAAATGAGCAAACCCAAGTAACTGCAGACAACACTTTCACTGACTTTATCGGCGAGAGGAACGCTCACGAAGTAAACCAACGTAGGCAAACAAACAAGGGTCAAAACAAGCTTTGAGAACGCAACACC
>JANPAV010000142.1:0-2216 GCA_031430115.1 Armatimonadota bacterium
AATAGGCCTATGACTCATCGATATGTTGGGCGCCGTCCCAAGCCGCAACTTCCCAGTTGTCGCGTTGACGTATTGCGTTTCGCCACTTTGGGAGGTCCATGAGAAGTCCTTCTCCGAGAGCAACGCAATAAGGCTCATAGAAAGATCGGATCGAGCATAGAGACTTAAATTCGCCCTTGAAGTGAGGAGAGAATCCACTCAGTTCCGAAAGAATGATTTCAAAGTCTTCCGGACTCAGGCGGAACGTACAGTCTTCTTTTGGCGGCATTTTGATGATATAAGCCAAATCGACGACCACATGCCGAAGAGAAGCAAAGGTCGCCCTTGCTTGAAACTTTAGTTGTCGGGATTGAACATCGTTTGCTTCGCAACAAGCTTCAATCAAGGCGCAAGCATCCATAATCGCTACCGATGTCTTGATCCAATTCTGAGTGTCATGCTGACTTCGATAAAACGCAATAAGAGGATACGACAAGTAGGCTTCCAACATTTCTGCCCCCCACTGTTCGTACTTCTCCAACAAATCGGGGAGCATGTGCATTGTTCCTGCCTCTCCATGTCGGCGTATCAATTCAAATCCGGACGGATCAGATCCAGCTTTACTGTCGAGCAAAACAATGGGATACTCCCGCTTCTGAACCACGCCATACATGACCGGGAGATAGCTGATCACACTTGCCAAGAAGACCAGCCCGGTAGCCGCTTCAGCCACCGCAAGTATTCTTGAGAGCATGCCAACTGGAGCTATGTCGCCAAATCCTAGGGTGAGAAAGGTGACTCCGCTGTAATACCATGCCGAAAATGGATCGAGGGATCCTGACGTGTGCTGGGCATTGAATCCGTAATTTACGAGTGCAAAGCCGAGAATGATAAGCCCACCCCAAAGAGAAAAGAGGACGATCAGCGACAGCGGCGGGTAGACCATCAAGAGGGTGTTCCGCCAGCGCTCCTGCTTTATTTTCGAAGTTAAGCCATAGAACTGTCGCCTTACTAAGAAATAGAACACTCGGGTTAGGCGCCAGTTCCGACTGACGCTACGAGTCATCACGATCGTCTCGAATCCATCCCAGAGGGTAGATAGGACGATCACTATTCCGAGAAGTCCAAGTACAAACAATTGAGTCTTTCCTAACGATTCGGCGGGCTTATTTGTAAATGTTTATAAGCAAACTCCGTCACACATCGCCCTTGAGGTGTTCTTTGCAATAAACCTATCTGGAGAAGGTACGGTTCGTAAACATCCTCAATCGTCTGCCGATCTTCGCCCGTACTTGCGGCAATGGTCTCTACTCCGACTGGGCCACCACCGTGCCGCTCAATGATCACTTTTAGCATGGTCCGGTCAACCCGATCCAGTCCGATATGGTCAATCTCAAGGGCAAGGGCCGCTTTTTGAACAATTGGTTGATGAATTTCGGCAAGGTCATCTACCTGAGCAAAGTCTCGAACTCGGCGTAGCAATCGATTGGCAATCCGAGGCGTGCCTCGGCTGCGCCGGGCAATCTCTTCTGCACCATCATCGGCAATGTTATAGCCAAGGATGTTCGAGGATCGCTTGACGATCTCAAACAGGGCCTTTTCCTCGTAATACTGAAAGTGGTTGATGATGCCAAATCGGTCTCGAAGCGGACCAGTTAAGAGACCCTGTCGAGTCGTAGCACCAATAACAGTGAATGCAGGGACTTCCATGCGAACTGATCTCGCCGCCGGACCTTCCCCAATCATGATGTCGACTTTTCGGTCTTCCATGGCCGGGTACAAGTACTCTTCAACAACCCGTCCGAGGCGGTGAATTTCGTCGATGAACAGAACCGCACCTTCCTCAAGATTGGTTAAAATTCCAACCAGGTCTCCTGGTTTGACGATGGCAGGTCCGCTCGTGACATGAATTGGAGCACCCATCTCGTTGGCAATAATGTGAGCCAGCGTGGTTTTTCCCAGCCCGGGGGGACCATACAGTAGCACGTGATCCATTGGCTCGCTTCGTTGTCGAGCGGCTTCAATGAATACGGTGAGGTTGCCCTTTAACTGATCCTGACCAATAAACTCACGAAGAAACCGAGGACGAAGGGAAAGCTCGTCGCCTTCTCCTGGTAGCTCGTTGGGATCAATCGCGTCGTTTCGCATTCGTTGGTAGATTTTAGTCTACCAAACCTCCAATAGGATCATCCTTTCTTCAGTAACTGCAATGCCAGTTTTATCCGTTCATCCAGGGC
>JANPAV010000143.1:0-1870 GCA_031430115.1 Armatimonadota bacterium
GGCTCCGTATCGCAACCACTCGTCTTTCTCGTTTTGGTGGAAGCTCATCCAGTCGCTCAAGTCCTCCTTTTCCAAGGTTGACGCCAAGTGCTGCTTCCAGTTGTAACTCAGGTCACAGTCAATAAGCTTGAGGTTCTTGCAATTCTCCGCAATCAAGGCGACTTTGTAGCCGTGAACGCTCAAGTTCTTGATCGTAATGTTGTTTCCCGTCACCCGAATCCCGAGACCTTTACGTTGGTCCGGCTCGACATTTGCGTCGGTACCACGAAAGACTACGCCCTTCATATCGACTACTTTGTTATTGCCTTTAATCTCAAAAGCTGGTTGGCTAAGGTCCTCTTTTGTCGGAATTAGGTTTATTCCCTGCTTAAAGGGGCGAGTTATTGTAAAGCTTCCCTGTGACGAAACAAGATGACCACCAAGAAGAAACGCTAGGAACATATTCCTAGTTTAGTCTTATTTGAATCAATTAGCTAGGCAATCGGACGTCATGATAGTCTTGATGCTTCTCCAAAATGATGAAGAAGTCCCTCGGACTCATCAAACCAAAGAGGGCGTGCTTAATCGCACCTTCGTCGTCACCAAAATTCGCCATGTGAGCAATCAATTTTGCCCTTGCTTCTCGCCAAAGCTTGGCTGACTCATCCAACGGCAGTGCACTATCTGGCGAAAACTTTTTCAGCGTAGGGGCGGCAAAACTCGCTGGTTTGGCCATACCCCGCAGGATGAAGCGATAGAAGAAAGTCGGCTTACCGGCTCTACCTGCAAATTTCTCTTTGTCAAAACCAGAAATCAACTTCACATAATCCTTGTCTACCAAATACATATGTTCAACCGCTTTCAATGGCGAATAGCTCTTGCCAACTGGTGCTGACTGTATGTCAGGAGCATAGGCTGCAACCCGGTCAATCATGCCGTCCACGCGGGTATTAAGATGTTCGTATTCTGCGGCTAAATCTGGGCTCATATTGTGACTAGATTCTACTGGCTTTACTGCTGAGAAGTTTCGGCGCTAGGCTCTAACAAACGAAAGTAAGTCTCCAAAGTCATGATGGTCAGCACTCTGAAGCGCAGCAATATATCTCCGGCGAACTTCTGTCTTTTCTTCGTTCAAATTGGCTCCCCAAGTAAAAGGCTCAATTTTCAATTGATGGCAAAGCAAGTCTGTGACAAATCGAGCATGGCGACCGTTTCCATTAGGAAACGGATGAATCTGAACGAGTCGATGATGAAATCGAGCGGCGATATCTAAAGGCGGATAGGTTCCCAATTCAATCCAAGTCGTGACATTTTCTGTTAAGTTCTTCATTTCCGTACTGATCCGGAAAGCCTCTATTCCGATTGACTTTTGAGTCACCCGATATCGTCCAGCCCAACTCCACACTTTCCCGAACATTTGTTGATGAATGAGCTTTAATGTAGCTGGATCAAGGAGCTTCGCTTGGACTTGCCTATTGGATCTTGCCCAAACAATTGCCGAAACAATATTTCTTGTTTCGACCATATTGAGCTCCCCTTGAGTGCCAACTTTAACGATCAATCCTTCTGCTTCGGTCGGATCAAGGGGTGTATTACCAGCATCTATTCGGAAGTCCACAGCCGCCTTTCGTTTCGATCAACGATTTCCTGAGCCAACTCCTCGATCATTTCATTGCGTTCCTTATCGTAAATCGCTTGTCCCTCAAGCATCATCGAGTGGTTCACATAGTCGATATCCGCCTTCGCGATCTCATAGGCTCGCTCTCTTACCGTCGAATTGAGGGACTGTCTGGGAACAAGCTGTATCGACAAATCGCATCCAAGCGCATCTGCAGCCGCTCGAAGACGTTTGATCGTTATCGACTCATTAACTTCGGCTCGTTCAATCTGG
>JANPAV010000144.1:0-3520 GCA_031430115.1 Armatimonadota bacterium
AGGACGTACGCGAGATCGAGGTTCTGATCCCACACGAAGCGCGCCACCTCAAGATTCGGGTCGCTCGAAAGATCGTTCGTCCGAACCAAGACAGCCTTCGTCTCCACCACCACAAGACTCAGGTCGTTCGCGAGATCGATCATCTGAGCCAAGACAGCCTTCTTCACCACCACCACAAGATTCAGGTCGTTCCCGCGACCGATCGTCAGATCCAACTCGAAGCGCACCACCACAAGACGGTGGCTTAGGTCGAGGACAAGGGTCAGGCAGTTCAGGTAGCACCGGAACTTCTCGAGATCGAGGATCACAGCCTCGACAATCGCCTCCACCACAGGATTCAGGTCGAGGTCAAGGTTCCACTGGTTCCCAATCGGGCGGAACACTTCCGTCACGAGGAGATCGCGGTTCTAATCCACGACAAACACCTCCACCACAAGATGGCGGACTCGGTCGCGGACAAGGCTCTGGCAATTCCGGCGGAACGGGATCGCAATCTGGTGGAACCCTGCCTTCAAGAGGGGATCGCGGTTCTAACCCACGACAAACACCTCCGCCACAGGACGGTAGTCTTGGTCGAGGACAGGGTTCAGGTTCTTCAGGAACATCTCGTGATCGAGAAAAGGACACTGGTCGAGTGCCAATTGGTTCTCAAGGAGATTCGGGTCTGGGACGAGGACGAATTGGTGGACAGCCCGCACAAGGTCGAGTCGAAAATCAAGTCTCACGCAGTGGATCGGTCAATTATCGAGGAAGTAACAATGTCGATGGAAGAGCTGGTTCAAGACCAGCCGTAGTAGCTCCACCCCAAACTTACGGAATCATCAAGTCAACTTCGATGGAGCAAAGAGCTCTGCGAGAAGACGCCTCAAGGCACGCATCTGGACTGTTTAACAACGGTTGGCGAACAGGATACAGTCACTACAATAACAATTGGAATGACAACTACTTCTGGTATCCAAACTATTGCTTCTCGCCATTCGGAAACGCCAACATCGTCATTTCTCCTTGGTACTCATACACGTTCCTTCCTGGCTACCTTAATTGCACCAGCGTTTATGTGACCAATTACCGAGGCTATTGGGGATGGAACACCGGATTTGTTTACACCAATAACAGCTATAACAATGGCTGGGACTTCAACAACAATTCGACAAACCGAGAACTGAATTACTCAATCGACGACCTCCAAGATGGTTTCGAGAATCGTGACTTCAGAGCCTTGGATCGACTTGTTCCAGAACGAGGACAAATCGCGATCTACCGAGATGGCCGATATGACTATTCGATCAACGCCGATGACTTTGCTGACCTGTTGAACGATCTTTCGAGCAACGCAAATACCAACCGGTATCGAATCCTTGAAACCCGAACCAACAGAAATTCAGCTCGAATCTCTGCATTGCATGAGTTCACCGACCAATGGGGCAACCGACAACGAGTCTATCACTCCATCTATCTTGAGAATGAGCGTGGAAACATGGTCATCCGAGAATTCGGAACTTCAAACTCTCGAGTTTGGTAAAACTCACATAATCAGAAATCCCCGGACATAGTGCCGGGGATTTTTTTGTATGCTAAGTGAATTGCGCGACAACCTATGAAATGGATTGGAATTCTTGTGATTGTATTGGGCTTCGTCTCATTCATTGCATTGACTGCCTTTGAGTCGTCTCTGCCCCTCGTTCAATTCGTCAAAAAAGACAATGTGTTAACTTCTCCGGTCCATACTCTCCTGCCCCCAAACACTACATTCATTGCTGGCACCGGCACCGACGGAGCCAAGTTCGTTGACATCAACTCTCCGGCCGCCAAGTACTTGGAACTCCCCCGATACCTGTGGCTAGCGAAGTTGGGGTGCTTTGCGGTCTGTGCATTTGGTGCAGTCGGATTTGGCTTTGAGATTTCCAGAGAAAAGGCAAAGCGAATCTATGGCGAGCCCGGTAAATAGATAACCTCAAATCGGTAAGATCATTCGGTGTCCACCAATCTTCGGCTAACTGACGAGCAAGTTCAATATTACAACACAAATGGTTATGTCCTGCCGTCCGAGCCTGTATTTTCAGATACAGACTTTGCGCGTCTAAAAGCGATCTTTGAAGAGAATTTAGTACAGTACGGGGCCGCCAATCTCGACGTCATTCACTTCCGCGATGCCCGCCTTTTAGAGTTCCTTTTGAGCGATGCCGTGCTAGACCTCATTGAGCCGTTGATTGGTCCAAACATTGGGCTATGGAGCAGCCACTTTATCTGTAAAGAACCTAAAATTGGTAAGGCGACGCCATGGCATGAAGATTCCACCTATTGGAGTGGTCGCACCAGCACAATGGAAGGAATTGTAACCCTATGGCTTGCGATTGATCCTGCTTTTCCTGAAAACGGAAGCATGGCGGTGGTTCCGGGTACTCATAGCGGTGGTTTTTCAGAATATGAGCGAGTGGACGGAAAAGAGAATATTTTTGAAACTCAGATCATCGGAGTTGATGAATCAAAGGCGGTCTACTTCACCCTTGAACCAAATCAATGTTCTCTTCACGAAGCCCGAATCATCCATGGGGCAAAGCCAAACACTTCCGAGTTTCGGCGATGCGGCTATACCATGCGTTATTTCCCACTTACCACCAAGGTCTTTCCAGAAAAGAACGTTGGACATAAAATTTGGTTGGCTCGAGGAACAGACCAAGCTGGCAACCAGTTTGAAAACGCCTAGATTCATCTCCTAGTCGCCCCTTTCCATAGTTCGGGACTCCCCACGATATGCGCTACAACGTTCCTGAACACTTTTTGGCAAGGGGTTTTTGTGCTAATATCGTCTAGCGAAATGGAAGCCCAGCTTGAGAAATACCTCCACGAAAGCATCCCCTTAACCCGTGCGCTTGGGCTCAAGGTCAAGTTCGCGAGTCCAGAAAGGGTATTGCTTGAGTGTCCGTTAGAACCAAACATCAACCTTCATGGGACGGCATTTGGCGGGTCGATTGTAGCCTTGGCAACCATCACCGGGTGGCTTTGGATTCACGTTTACATGCGAGAGCGTAAGCAAACCCCAAAGCTCGTCATCAGCGAAAGCCACATGCAATACCTCAGTCCGGTAAGTGGAACATTTTCTGCCGAACTAAGAGCGCCAAGTGACGAGATCATCAATGCCTTTACCCAATCATTCGATCGGAGAGGATCGTCTCGTATCGATTTGAACGTTTCAGTACTTTCTCAAGGCGAAGAGGTAGGTCTTTTTAGAGGCACTTATGCTGCCCTTAAGGCATAATTAGAGAACATTGAGCGAAAAAGTAAAGAAACAGATGGATGAGCTGGCAAAGCTCGTCACGGAATATAAGCTCACAGAGGCTACGGTGGAAACCGAAGGCTTCAAGATGTCTTTGCGTAAATCAGTGCCAAAAATGATGACGGTTGCGTCTCATGCCACGATAGCTCCGTCCTCCGACGATAGCCAAATTGAGCAAGCAGTCATACCCGAGGCAGCCCCCGTTCAGGCAGGCACGCCAATCAGCAGCCCGATGACAGGGAT
>JANPAV010000145.1:0-4239 GCA_031430115.1 Armatimonadota bacterium
GCCCGTCCGAGATCATCGATCGAATAGGTTTCAGGTTCGGACTTGAAAAGCCAATAGTTCATGACGCCAGTTTACAAGCTAAGTTGGCGTATTGGTACGGCTACCAATCTAAAGAATTTTTGGGTGACACAATTGAAGACAGGGACTTGGAATTTAGGTTCTCGGATAAACTGAATCACTCTCGAAGCAATTCGAATTACGGTAAAAACACGGAGACCTGGATGCCAGACAAACTGGTATTGTAGATGCCTTAAGGATGAGACAAACCATACTTGATTTAAGCGACGCCAAGGAGATTTTTGAAGGCATTGCCCAGCACTGGAAAAACTCAAATCAGTCGCTTTTAGGTTCAGGAATTGTTCTCAAGGGCGATTATTCGGTTGCCTCATTTGAACTCGGGCTTGAGCAGTTTGATCAGCTTGGAGCCAGTATTGATCTTATTGTAGAGCAACGCGATAGAGCCAGTGAGAACCAATGGCTGTACAAAACTAACATGCGTGCGATCATGCAGCGATTTGCCTTCTTGGTTCGCGGACTCCACCCTGATTACGCAAAAGATTTGCCTGCCCTTCCGGACGTGCGGTCACATGAAGCAAAGTTCATGGCTTCGGTCGATAAAACGCACTTGGTTTGGAAAAGAATCAATCGAGTTAGTCCGATTGTCATGCCAGATGGCACGACATTCGAAGCGTTCATACAAGGCATCAACGTGATTCGGGCGGCATTCAAGGCACGAGAGCGAGCGTTTGCCCAGGAACGGCACCAGCGGTCGGTTCGCCGGCAACACCATCAGTCTTTGATTAACCGTGCCGTGCAATATCGGTCATTGGTGCTGGGGACGTTTGGCGAAGAGAGTGTTCTTTCGAAGACTCTGCCTTATTTGTGGCCCAAGCAGGACCGGTCTAAGAAGCCGAAGCCATTTATTGAGCAAAAGCTTGAAGTGGTTGAGGGCGACCAGGCAACGGATGTTCAGAATTTGCAAGTCATTTAGGGCTAGATTGGGGAATCTAATCTCCCGTTTCGACCAACAATTTCTCTGCTTAATGAGGAATGGACTCAACGACCTCTCTTTCAAAAAGAGGTATTCGCCTTCGGCGAGGTTACTGAGCAAAGCCGGAAGTTGTTGAAGGCGACCAGGCGACAGATATTCAAAACTTGCAAGTCATATAGGGCTCCGTCAAGTGCTTTTCAGCCTCTAGTTCCTTCAAATTCGCCCGAAATCTAGAGTGTGGACAACAGGCTTCGCCAGATCACCCCCCGCCGCTTCGAAGACTCAGCGACTGCCCCTTCTGGGAGAGTTTTGGGTTTATCCGCTGTTCGCTCGAAAGCCGAGGCAATTCCAGCCGTAAAGGTCACGATCCTTTTCTTCGCAATTGCGTTTCCGATTCTCGCCTTTTTTGCGGCTCCAGGAGTTACTTTTCACGATAGCGGTGAATTTGCCCTAGCGGTAGCATCGAACGGCCTTCCGCACTCACCAGGAGCGCCGACGTGGGCGATTCTCAATCAGATTTTCAAACTGTTTACGTTTGGTGCAGAAGCGGCCCGATCGGCGAACCTTTTCAGCTCGTTTTGCGGTGCGGTGACCGTTGCGTTTTGTGGTGCTTTTGTCTTTCGACACTTTGCGGATCGCACGAAGGCGGTGCAATGGCTTTCTGCCACCGTTACTGGACTGAGCATTTTGGGCACGGGAGCATTCCTTGAGCAGTCCTTTATCGCCGAGCAATACACCCTTATGACAGCGATTATGAGCGCCATTTTGCTCGTGATTCAGACCAATGATGCGAACCCGAAAGCCAGCTGGTTCTACCTCATGGGGACTCTTTGGGGACTTGCGATAGGCAACCATCCGAGCCAGGTTATTCTTGGATTTTTAATGCTGCTGCC
This sequence comes from Armatimonadota bacterium, assembly GCA_031430115.1. GTDB lineage: Bacteria > Armatimonadota > Fimbriimonadia > Fimbriimonadales > Fimbriimonadaceae > Fimbriimonas. The sequence goes on from JANPAV010000145.1 coordinate 1,885, forward strand.
CGTCATCCAACAAAGAAAAACCGTGGCACTTTGGAAGTCAATCCCACTTGGAGTTCTTGGTCTGATGAGCGGACTTCTTGTCTTCATTTGGCTGCCCTATCGCGCTTCCGCGAACCCAACAATGTCTTGGGGACATCCTGACAGCGTGGCGCAATTTTTGTGGAACATCAAGCGAGAACAGTGGCCGACGAGACCAGTTTCCGATGCTCCAAATGGCTTTGTCAAGGCTTGGTTTAACACCTACAACCTGTTTGGCGAGATGGGGATTATTAGCACCGTTTTAGCGGTTTTTGGAATTGTTTTTGGAATTCGACGCGGATTCAGACCACTGGTGTGGGTTCTCGCATTGGTTATTCCTTACACGTTGGTTTTGTTAGCGGGACACCTCAAGCAAGTCGGGATGGATTTGATTTACATTCGCTATTATGGAGTTCGTGACTGGCACATTCCGGTCTATATGGGCTTTTCAATCCTTGGCGCAATGGGCTTAGTTTGGATCTTGGATATGCGATATAAGTGCACGGAAAAGTTCCAAATTGGCGCCCTCAGTACGGCTGCGGTTGGTCTTGCCGGGTTTGTTCCTATTCAGCTTTCCAGGGAGAGTTTGCGGAACTTTGATGATGGGCGAACATACGCCCAAATGTTCACAGATTCGGTTCCTGACAACGCGATTGTGGCAACGTTTTGCGACAATAGTTCACATATTGTTGGATACGAGCACTACGCAAACGGAGTAGCACCCAACGCCTATTTTACGTTTGGAATGCCACTGAATGTGTACCTCTTGCAGCCAAAAGACGGTTGGACTTTGAACTTGAAGCGAGCCTTTTTGAAGGACTTCATTTTTCGCCCACAGTTGAACCCGCTCAATTTGCCGCGAACGCTCTCGGAAGAGGAGATTAAGACTCGCCCATTCTTTACCGAATTTGCGGTTAGCGAAGAGGGCGATATGTACTCATATTGTTTGCCGCACGGCTTCTTGCTTCAGGTCCTGGAGAGAAAGACCACCGATGCGGAAGTCTTGGCAGCGGATGTTAAGTTCAAATCTGAGCATCCCGAGCTGTTTAACAAGCCTTCAGGAAAGATTAATCGGATGAGCAGTGAGGCCTTTGCTTATGCTCACCTTCGACGAGCTTTGTTTTTCCTTAAGCGCAAGATGTATCAACATTCCATTGAGGATCTTGAAATCGCGATGGCCTGGTCACCTAAGAATCCACAGATCATGTTCCCTTACGGGGCCGCGTTAGAAGAAGTTAAGGACTACCAGGGGGCGGAGTTGGCATATCTGGACTGCATTGATTCAATGCCTGAATTTGTGAATGCTCGGCAAAATCTGGCTCTGCTTTATCTTTATGCCGGTCGTGAAGATTTGGCGATGAAGTTTGCCAAGGAAGAGTTAGTTTTGAGCAAGGGAGCAAAGAACACCAAGCAGTTGGTTGACTTGCTTGAGAAGCGAGCCTCCAAGAAATAGAGATTTTCGACTTTTAACTTTCAGCACGGAATGAAAGTTGGCATTGCCTCGTAGTAAACTACGAAGATAATGGCAACACTGACAACTGAATTAGCTCCGATTTCGATTGAAACGATTGCGGATAAGGTGTATGCCAATGAACGGATCTCAATTGCGGAAGCAAGGTTCTTGTTCGATCATCCGAATCCGCTAGAAGTTGCAGCGTTGGCAAACTTTCGCCGTGAGCAACGGACGGATCCGAACATTGCGACTTACATTGTCGGGCGGATTTTGAATTACACCAACGTTTGTTGGGTGCGATGCAAGTTCTGCGCCTTTTACCGAACTCCGGGAAACCAAGAAGGCTATACCCACTCGGATGAGGACATTCTCGCTAAGGTCCAAGATACGGTGGATAAGGGCGGGGTCGAGATTTTGTTTCAGGGCGGATTGAATCCTAAGTTAAAGATTGACTACTACGAAGGGATTTTCTCAAAAATCATGGCGAAGTATCCGAATGTGATCTTGCACGCTTTGAGCCCGGCTGAGATCATTTACATTGCTCATATTTCCAAGCTGAAGCTGCCGGAAACTTTGCAGCGGCTGCATGCGGCGGGATTGCACTCCATTCCTGGTGCCGGCGGCGAGATTTTGGTTGACCGGGTGCGGAATATCATTGCTCCTTACAAGGACAAGACCGAGGATTGGCTGGCATGCATGCGAACGGCCGCTTCACTTGGTTTGAAGGGTACGGCATCGATGATGTTTGGTCATATTGAGACCCTTGACGATCGGATTGAGCACCTTTGTTTTGCGTCTGCGACATTCGGGAGGGCGAAGCTCCTGCTGAGCCGGGCCTGCCAGACAGTGTTGTCCCTGGCAAGCGGCTCAGCAGGAGCTTCGCC
>JANPAV010000146.1:0-2621 GCA_031430115.1 Armatimonadota bacterium
CATGACGATGTCAAAACGGTTGGACATTGGACCCTCGCCACTAAAGATGCGCATAGCCTGTACGCGAAGCTAGGCTTCGAACCCGCCAATGAACGTTACATGATGATGAGGCGATCCAGCGAGCGGTGGCAAGAATCCGACCCAAATGTTTCATAATGAGTTATGCCGACTGTTCGCGTGTCCGTAACCCTAAAGCCTTCTCTTCTTGATTCTGCCGGTCGAACGGTCGCGGGATCACTCAAGCACTTAGGTTACGAAGAAGTTCAAGACGCCCGAATTGGTAAGCTCATCCAACTTGAAGTTGACACAATCGACGAGGGCCGGCTTCGAGAAATGTGCCAAAAGCTCTTGGCGAACCCGGTGATTGAGGACTTCTCATTCGAGGTGATCGGGTGAAAGTAGCTGTCCTTCAATTTCCCGGGTCCAATTGTGACCAAGACGCGCTAAAGTCCCTTCGTTATGACATTGGTGTTGATGCCGAGTACGTTTGGCACGACGAGCCATCATTAGCCGGATTTGACGCCGTGTTTGTCCCTGGTGGCTTTACCTATGGCGACTATCTTCGATGCGGTGCAATAGCTTCCCAGTCACCCATTGTAAAGGAAACCATCAAGTTTGCCAATGAAGGTCGACCAGTCATTGGTGTTTGTAATGGCTTTCAAATCCTCGCTGAAGCTGGTCTTCTGCCGGGAGCACTGACCCGAAATATCAATCAGAAATTTATTTGCAAAGACGTTTTTCTTCGAGCTGAAACCAAGCGATCCATTTGGACAGCTGACGTTGATCGAATCATTAGAATTCCGATTGCTCACGGCGAAGGTCGCTATATCATTGACGCCGATGGTCTCAAAGCCCTTGAGGACAATGAACAAATTGCGTTTCGATACGTCAATCCTAAAGGAGAATTGGAAAATTCCGCGAATCCAAACGGCTCAGTGTCAAGCATTGCCGGCGTCATCAACAAAGCCGGAAACGTGCTTGGAATGATGCCACACCCTGAGCGAGCAACCAAGGAACTTTTGGGTGGAATTGATGGTTTTACAATATTAAGAGCGTTTTCGCTCATAAAGGTCTAAATTTGGACATACATTTAGGTGGTTTCTATCCGAAAATAGAATTGTTAGATTGATGAAGAGAGTTTTTGTTTGGCTAATTTTGGTTGTGAGTGCTCAATCCTTCGCTATAGAAGGTCGGGTACTTGGTAATTTGGGGCAGGCGGTTGAGACCACAAATATTTACGCATCGCCCAACACCAAATCTCGCATTTTTTACACTGCAAAGCAGTACAAGTATCTAATCGTGTCGAAGTACACGGACACATACCATAAGGTCGTGATGTCCAACGGAGTGTACGGATATGCTCGCACCTCCAAAGTCGCAATGCTTCCTCAATTGGTTCGCCAATCAACTCAGTCCTCATCAAGAGCGGTTGCGGCAACTAAAGGATTGAATTACATAGGTACCCCTTATGTGTGGGGCGGCGACAACATCAACAGTGGTATCGACTGCTCGGGATTTGTCAAAAAACTATACGGAGACATTGGAATCAACCTGCCCCGAACCGCAGCGGAACAAGCCAAAGTTGGAACTCCAATCCATCGCCTCCAAGACCTTATAGCTGGCGATAGACTCTACTTCTGGGAGAAAAAGCGCGCTACTATCGGACACACCGGTTTGTATCTTGGGAACGGCTACTTTGTTCACTCTTCGAGAGGGAAAAATGGAGTTGATACCGACAAGTTAACCGAGAAGTGGCAGCGAATTCTTGTTGCTGCTCGACGTTAGTCTTGGCGATCCATAATTCTCAATTCCTCATGAGCTTGGGCTTCCATTCTCATCTGATCGAGAACACTGTCCATCACTGTAGTCGAACTAAGACGATCTTCTAACGTAATTGGACCGCTCAACATTTCCTCGTAGCGGTCCGCAAGCTCTTTCAACTTTTGATTTTGCGATTGGCACTGTGAAAATATGGCGTTCTGTGTCTCAGGGTTTTCTTCTAGAAGAGCGACCTGATTGATTAGGCTAATCATGGCTTCATCGGCCGCAGCTTGAATTTGAGGTGCTAGGTTAGTTGACCGACCCTTGGAATCCTTTGACAACTTTAACAATCCAGCGATACGGTTATAGTCCGCGCATCCTTCTTCCAATAACTCAGCACTATTTGCGTTCAATACATTGCTTGCCGTCTTGATTCCAACAACACTCTGCCACCAAACTCCCCAAGGATTGGCGTTTTGAGTCTGCCAGGCACTCTGATCGTGCCATCCGATGTGTTGGCCAATCTTATAGAGAAGCTTTCGACCGCTTCTAGATATCCGGACCTCAGGGCGAACTATTTGTTTACTGCGCTTTCCAAAAATATAAGTCAGTCCAAACGAAGCAATTCCGACCGTACCGAAAATGATTGGGAGGACTTTTGGAAAGCCAGGAACCGTAACCGCAAGGATCAGAAATACGAGGGTGGCAAGGAGTTGAGACCCTCCAATTATGGCAAGGGCGAGTTTCCAGTTACCCCCGGGGTTGCCGATTAACCAGGCACCTTTTGACCAAAAAAATCGGTCGATGCTCGAGTGCCCCAAGTTGTCCTTCATCTCAGGCAAGTTCACTCCAAGATTCGC
>JANPAV010000147.1:0-2749 GCA_031430115.1 Armatimonadota bacterium
AATTGCTCGTCTTCAAGACCTAAGCTCACAAAGTACCGACCAAGTAGCAAAAGAAGCCTACGACCAAAGTCTTGAAATGGCGCAGGATCGAATGTCTAAGTGGGATTCGTTTGCTGTCCAAGCCGAGCGAACTGAGGCTCACATGGAACTCACGAAGCAAACTTTTCTGAAGACTCGGGATACGCTGAAGGGGCTCAGCCTTACTCAGCAAGAAGCGGTTCGCGTTGACCTCGAACCACTTCGGGCTAACCTTAGCCGAGTTCAAACGGACGCCCACGAGATTCAGCGGGCAATAGAAGAACTACGACAGATTTGAGAATAGCTTTCAGCTTTCAGCTTTCAGCCAACTGCTAGTACCGACTTCCCGACTCGCAGGTAACCACAGAATTGATTCCCCCTCGAGCGCTGAAGTTGCCCGTCACGCGCATCCATCGAGGGCTACATGCCGCGGTTAGATCGTCAAGCATTTGGTTAATGACCGCTTCGTAAAAGATTCCTTTGTTGCGGAAGTCAAGGTAGTAATATTTCAGGCTTTTGAGCTCGATGCAGACATCACCTGGGATGTATTCCAGTTCGATGGTGGCAAAGTCAGGCAAACCCGTCTTGGGGCAAACGCTGGTGAACTCAGGGTTCACATGCTTGATCGTGTAATTGCGGTTTGGGTTCGGATTCGGAAACGTCTCAAGCTCAGTCATAGGGAACAAATAGTTTACTTCTTCCAAACGCCAAGTCTTTAAGGCACAAAGAAACGACGAGAAAAGCCGTCGCGAAGAATACTTTCGTATTCGTGCCCACAGTCGGCCGCCCAAGCACACCAAAAAATCAGGGGTTCGCTTCCAGTGTTGACCGTTCGATGAGCCAACGTACCGTCGATGTGATAGGTCGTCCCCGGTCCTAATTCAATGGTCGTCGTGCCTCGATCTTGATCCATCAAAACAACTAAGCCAGTTCCTGAAACAACAATGATCAACTCTCCATGGGTTGGCTTTAAGTGCCAATGTCCGCGAGTCATGAAATACTCACCACCAACATCCCCTGGAGACAGACGTGTTGATCCCCAGAGAATTGCTCCTTCGGTACCATCGGGCTTAGCGAAGAAGGTTTCTGTTTCATAGAGCGGCTGCGTCGACACTAAATCAGCTGCCGTGGGATCTTGCCAATAGTCGCGCAAGTCACCGACCGTCCGAACTGTTCGCACGGCATCGCCGTGCAGAACACCCGTTGCGAGATCAGAATTGATCATTCTTTTGATTACATCTTATGGATTGCATGACCCAAAGCATCTTCGATCGCTTCGATGACTGCTTCAGCCATGGTTGGGTGAGCGTGCATCACCGTTTCCATCGAATCCAAGGTCGCTTCGTGAACCAAAGCGGTGACTGCTTCGGCCAAGAGATCCGAAACGTGCCCGCCAATCATGTGAATACCCAGGATTTCGCCGTACTTTTTCTCGGCAACAACTTTTACAAATCCTTCGGTCTCGTTTATTGCCATTGCTTTGGCAAAGATTCCGAACTTGGATCGACCAATGACAACGTCATACCCCTTCGATTTCGCTTCTGATTCGGTAAGACCAACGCTGGCAACTTCTGGTGCGGTGTAAACCACGTTGGGAACCAAACCGTAGTTAAGCATTTTTGGTGACTCCGGCTTGAGGATATTGTTGACCGAAGTAAGACCTTCTTGCTGGGCAACGTGAGCAAGTTGAATTCGACCAGTGACGTCACCAATTGCCCAAATGTGTGGCACGTGAGTCTTGAGCGTGTCGTCGATAATTTCGACTCCGCGTCGATGAAGTTTTACGCCGATGCCTTCTAGGTTCATGTCGTCGGTGTTTGCTTTTCGACCGACCCCTAACAACACGACTTGAACGTCCAGCACTTCGGTATCTGTGCCTTTCTTTATCGTGACTTTCCAACCAGTTTTGGTTTTCTCAACCTTATCAATCGTTGCTCCAGTCTTAACCGAAACGCCTTGCTTCGTCAGTTGCTTCCCCAATTCAACCCCGAGTTCTTCGTCCATGACATTAATCAAGTTCGGCATCATCTCTACGAGGGTGACTTTAGTTCCTAGACCGTTAAACACATAAGAGAATTCGCAGCCAACTGCGCCGCCACCAAGAACAACCATGCTGTCTGGGACAAAAGGAGCAGACACCGCATCGTCTGAGGTCCAAATGTTTTCTTCTCGACCGCCAACCAAGCCCGGAACAGGCAGGTGAATAACCGATGAACCCATCGCAAGGATAAAGTTCTTGCCTCGGTACTTCGATTCTTTTCCATCTTTGTCGGTAACCGAGAGGGTGTTTGCGTCAACAAACTTTGCAAAGCCTTCGACGTAGGTAACGCCCTTCTTTTTGAAAAGCATTCCAATTCCGCCTCGCTCTGTCGAAACGATCTTGTCCTTTCGCTTCATCATCGCATCAAAGTCCATTTCTGGAGATTCGACGGCTTTCATTCCAAAGCTAGCTGCCTTCTTTGTTTTATGCAGCATCTCTACGCTGGCGATCATCGCCTTCGAAGGAACGCAACCTACATTAAGGCAAGTCCCGCCAAGAAGACCCTTTTCAACGCACATAACTTTTGCTCCCATTTGGGCTGCGCGGATAGCGGCGTAGTACCCGCCGGGACCTGAGCCAATCACAATAATGTCTGCGTCGAATTGTTCGTTTGCCATAGTCTGAGTTTTCTCCTGCTCTGCTGGTATGCCCGAAATCGCGTTAATAATCGAGGACGCTGGCATCGGCGTT
>JANPAV010000148.1:0-3753 GCA_031430115.1 Armatimonadota bacterium
CCCGAGCTTCACCATTTCGAGGGTCGTTACTACATCTATCCAACCTTCTCTGCCGCCTACGAAGAGCAAACTTTCTTCGAAGTATTCGGCTCCGATGACCTGACTAACTGGACCAACGAGGGCCGGATTCTCGATTTCAAAGACGTCCCGTGGAGCACCAACCGCGCGGCATGGGCACCATCGATTACAGTTAAGAATGGACACTATTACTTCTACTTTTCTGCAGGAGATGGAGCCGGAATTGGAGTCGCAATTTGCGACTCTCCGACTGGTCCATTCAAAGACGCATTGGGGCAACCTCTCATCAGGGAGTACCACCATGGAGCCCAACCCATCGACGCCCACGCCTTCATAGATGACGATGGCAAGGCGTACCTCTATTACGGCGGATGGAAACACGCGGTCGTCGTCGAACTGGGAGAGGACATGATCTCCACCGTCGGAGAGTTCCACGAAATCACACCCGAACACTACGTCGAAGGGCCATTCATGGTCAAACGAAATGGCACCTACTACTTCATGTGGTCCGAAGGTTCCTGGGGCGACGCTAGCTATTCAGTGGCATACGCCCGATCAGATTCCCCATTTGGTCCATTTGTCCGCCACGGCAAAGTCCTAGAGAGCGATCCGAAGGTAGGTAACTCAGCGGGCCACCACTCCGTCCTCCAGATTCCCGGCACCGACGACTGGATCATCGCCTACCACCGTCGCCCAATCGACGAAACCGCCCGTGACCATCGCGTAACCTGTCTCGAGCGTATGATCTTTGACGAAAACGGCGACATCTTGCCTGTTGTGCTGACTTAAACCTTACAGCCTAACGCCCAAGCACCGAAAGCACAGCCCGATGGTCGCTTGCTACCGAATCCACCACTTCACTCTGAACCGGACTCAGGCCCCGAACCCACACATAGTCAATTCTCTTATAAGGCATCTTTGCCAAAATCGTGTTCCCGAACCCCTTCTCTGTCGTCGCAAAACTATCAGTAAAGTACTTGCCGAATCGCAAAATAGACTCAGAACCTGCTGGTCCATTAAAGTCTCCCACCAACAAGACTGGCTCCTTCGACGGTCGCAAAGAAGCCATGATCAAATCACCTTGGGCTCGGCGATCGTCACAGACCTTACTCAAAACATTCGCGGTATCACCCGGTCCTTGCGACCAAGCAGAAATCCAACTCGGCTCCATGTGGACGCACATCACCCGAATCTTGCCCACTGGACTCTCCACCACCGCACTAGGAAACTCCTTCGTAGGCCATTTCGTTGGCACCTTAAGAACCTTTTCATCCGACAGCGGATACCTCGAAAGGATGATATTAGTCGATGCTCCCGACCAATAGTAGCCTCGAAATTCTTTGCTCAGTGCCTCTCCAGCTTGCTTGATCTTCCCAATCTTACAGACCTCTTGCAAGCAGATGATATCGGCGTTGGACTCTTTCAACACTTTCATTACGCCCGGCTTGTCAACTTCAAAACCCGCGACATTGTAGGTCAGAACCCTGAGCGTTTTTCCGCTTGACGCGGGTCGAGAAACCCAACTCGGATGCCCGATCAAAACGAAAGTCACTCCCCCAAGACATAACCAAAGCAGAATAAACCGCCAATTTTTGAAGCACAATAGCGCCGCCAACACACAAACTGGAGCAAAGACGAATTGACCTTCAATGAGACCATAAATCAGCCAGTTTGAATCCGAATTGGGTTCAAACACGAAGTGATATAGAGCCAAGAAGACCGCAAAAAGAAGCGGCAAAATTATTCGTATCCGCTTCTTCATCCATGAATTCAAACTAGCTTTCGGACCTTTCGGTTCCATCAGCTTCGAAAACGATCAGCCAAACCTTACTTCGCTGGCTTAATCCGTAACTGCAACGCCGAGTACCCGTTCAACTGGAAGTGATTCACTTTCAACTTGTGCATGCCACCCAACCGAACCTTCGCGGTATACAGCGTCGGACCTTGATACTTCCAAGCATCAACGATAATCTTGCCATCTAGCCATGCCCGAACGCCGTCGTCCGCCGTCAGCTCAATCACGTACTCGCCCGGAGCAATCGTAAACGAGCCGTCTGCCATCGTTCCAAAGTAGTTATTCGGCACCCCTTTCTCATACTTGCCATAACCCGAGTAGTCTAGCTTTGTTTTCTGAAACTCCGGTCCAGCCGAAGCCGACTTTGTTGTGTAGACAGCAAACTGGGTCCGCGGGTCCTCCGTCTTCTCGTCAAAAGCAAAAAACTTCACTCGCCAATCAATCGGCAAATCGAACCGTCGAATGGACAGCGGAAATGCCTGATTGGCTTTAAGGAAGTTGCCTTTATAGTCAACAAATGCCTTGCCTTTGTATTCCAAAACTAGCTTTTGCTCACTCGATCCAAGTTTCGGTTTGATCAAAATCGATCCAGGAACTTGCCCCTTGTTGACATTGATTTCCAATCCCTCAGCCGTCTTTAATGACCATGATCCAGCCGGACCAAAGATTGAGTACTTCTGCGACCCATCCTTCATGATCGGTCCTGGCCAAAGCTTCGGACTCTTAAAATCATAAGGTCCCCACTCGTCAACCATAATCGTTTTCCTACCTCGGCTTCCCTCGGCCAAGAACGGCATTCGACCTCCCTTCAGAGGTTCAGGGGAGTCTTTCTCAAAGACATCTTCTGGGTCCCGCGGGTTCCAGGCGTCCATCGCAGTTTGCGTTGGCATCGGCTCAAATTTTGTATCGGTAGCCACCGCATTTTTCGGTAACGCTGTCTTGTCTGGCGCATGAAGACAAGTGGTTGCCATCAAGAGGTTCGTCACATCATCGGCAACGTCAAATATTCCGCCAAACGAAGTGTTGCCTGTAAATTTAATCCCTGACGTCCGGTTCGCCCGAAGAATCTTACGATCCAAAGCGCCATAAAACGTGTTGGTATCAATCGTCCAATCTCGACTCTTCGTGTCGCGATTCTTAGGGTAACCCCAATTCGGATCCTGGGTCGCATTCGCCCAAATATGAATGTCGGTCTTGTTACCGCTGAACTTGTTAAAGTCGACCGTATTGTTCTGTCCGTGTTCATGGGCAATGCCTTCCTCGCACTCCTGAATAACGTTCCCCGAGATCAGCGTATCGTAGCTGTAACCGGTCCAAAACCCGTGCCAGCACTCCCGAATAAGGTTGTTGACAAAGTGGTTCCGTGAAAATGTTGCCTCAATGCCGTTCGTCGGAGCGTGGCTAAAGTCGTTGCCGTAGACGATGTTGTCGTTGCAGCCCCCTTTGCCCGTATCCATCGTGGTTTGGCCAGCCCACAAAAAGAAGCCGTCGCCACCATGAGTGACCGAATTGTAGGCAAAGGTGTTCTTGTTGCTTTGCTCGTAAATGAGGATTCCCGCCGAATCTTGACCCCGGTTATAGACCCCGTGAGAATATCCCCGAACGCAATAATCGATGCTATTGTGCATGATCCGGTTATTGCTGCTGCGGTACATTCCCAACCCAATTGCGCTTAAGAATGAGAAGTTGTTGTTCCAGACCAAACCGTTGTTGGAGTTCATCAGCATCAAGCCACTTTGCCCTCCCACAATTCTCACGTTCTTGACTTCAAAGCCGTTAACATTTTTGAAATACGCCCCGGCTCCGTATCGCAACCACTCGTCTTTCTCGTTTTGGTGGAAGCTCATCCAGTCGCTCAAGTCCTCCTTTTCCAAGGTTGACGCCAAGTGCTGCTTCCAGTTGTAACTCAGGTCACAGTCAATAAGCTTGAGGTTCTTGCA
>JANPAV010000149.1:0-1905 GCA_031430115.1 Armatimonadota bacterium
TGGAACGAGGCGACCGCGCCAACGCGATCCGATACGGCTGCAGTCCGAAATGCCATCGGTCCGCCCATGCAATAACCCTGAGTCCCGATCCTCTTCTTTTTGTCAACAGACGCTTGGGTGTCCAACCAAGCAATAAATGCTTTCGCATCGGTCATATTGGTTTCGCCGTTCATGCCTTCACGAAGCGGGCCAAGCTCAGAAAACGGGGTTGCCGTTCCTTTTGCGGCGGTTGGCGCCTTTTGCTTGCGGTAGAACTGATTGACAACTAGTACCGAATAGCCAGATTCAGCCAATCGCTTACCCATCGTGCGGAAGGAAGGACGCAACCCAAAAATGTCGGGCCAAATAATAATTGCCGGTGCCTTTCCGGTGGCGGGGTGCACAAAGTAGGCATCGCAAACGCCGTCTGGGGTGGTGATACTGACCTCAGATTCGGTTACGGTAGCCGCGTTGGCCACTCCGGGAAGCACCATCGCAACGCCTGCCCCAATCATGACCCCAAATTGACGCCGGGTAATCAGACCCTTTCGCTCAAATTCTAACCGATCCTTTTCAAAACTATCTTGTTCGCACATACTGTCCCTACTTTATCCCAATCTGCCTAGGCGATCAATACTCCGATTCAAATGATTTCCTGAGTGAGCTTGTTTTGCGGCGCCAAGGCATCCGTCAAGTGAGCTATTTGAGCAAGGCGAAACAAGCTTCTCCCCGCAACAATCAAAACTTCTCTTCGCTGAAAGCTGACGACTGAAGACTGAAAGCTAAGAAAATGGCACGCCCGACTGGACTCGAACCAGCGACCAATTGCTTAGAAGGCAATTGCTCTATCCACTGAGCTACGGGCGCGTGAAACTCTAGTTTACCGAACCAACGAAACTTACCACCCGCACGGGTAGCATTGAAAGGTGTCCGAGATCGAGATTCTGTCAATTCAGGTAGGAATGCCAAAGACTTACGACAGCGCTCTCGCGAGTGAAGATGGACAAGACCGATCCTGGGAATCAGGCATCTTTAAATCTGGAATTGATGGTCCTGTTTGGCTCAGCGAAACCAACCTAGATGGCGATGGACAAGCCGACTTGGTCCACCACGGAGGTCCAGATCGAGCCGTCCTCCTTTACTCTTCTGAGCATTACCCAACATGGGAGAATCGGTTCGCGCGACCCTTGAATTACGGCAGCTTTGGCGAGAACTTTACGGTTTCGACTGCCGACGAAAAAACGGTTAGCATTGGTGATATCTGGGTCTCAGACGATATAGAAATTGAAGTCAGTCAGCCAAGGCTCCCGTGCTTCAAGCTTGCTCGTCGGTTAGACTTGCCAGGGCTCAATTTAGAAGTTGTAGAAAAGCGAAATGGCGGTTGGTACGCCCGGGTACTCAAGCAAGGGAATGTCGAGAGGGGGAAAAAATTGAAGTTGATGAGTCGACCCAACCCAACGTGGACCATTGATCGAGCGTTCGAAATCTATATGAGGGAAAAGAAAAATCGCGAAATCCTCACAGAGCTTCGAGATCTTCCCCAACTCAGCACCCTGTGGAAGGACTCGCTGACAAAGAGGCTCGAAGCTAGGTAAATCCGATGCTTTTGGTCGCAATTACGGGTTCAGTTGGCAGCGAGAAGTCGAAGACTTTGGCCCATTTTGCGGACAGGGCAACTGGGCTCGGATATTCGGTTGATGGATTTGTTTCGGTAGCTGGCGGTCGCCCGGTTTCCGATAAAGGCGCTCTTTCGTACACTTTGCATTGGGTCAAGACAGGCGAAGAAACCTTGTTTGCCTCTCGTCATCAAAGTGCGGAGTATGAGATTGAAGCGGCAACGATTCAAAAATTATCCGATTGGTCTCAACACCTAACAAGTCAAGACGTGATCGTGCTCGATGAATTTGGTAAGTGGGAAGCCGAAGG
>JANPAV010000150.1:0-2029 GCA_031430115.1 Armatimonadota bacterium
CGTGCGAACGTAGATACCGACTTTGGATTCATGGAAATTGAACTTTCTGGACCAGTTGAAGATATTCAGCGATCGATCGCATGGCTGATGACCACCGGTCTCCACGTTGAATCCCAACAGCGCGCTGTCGGTGCATGATCGAACTCCCCTACGAAAAGCCTGAAGACTTTGAACAATTTTGGTTGGATGCCACCGCAGAAGCGATGGACTATCCACTCAAGGTCTCAAATTTTCGGGTACTCCCGAATCAGGCTTCAACCCACGAAGTAGAAACATTTTCCTTTGCCGGCATATCAGGCAAGGCTCGACATGGGTGGTTGGCGTACCCTGAGGGAGCGAGAAACCTTCCCGGATTTCTGTGGGTTCCGCCCTATGGTCGCGAATCAAAACTTCCGGACGAATATGGCACCAGAACCGGAATGGTCAGCATGTCATTCAATTTTCATGGTGAAGACGCATTTCACTTAGAAGCCTATAAGCCTGATCGTGGGTATTTCGCCGATGGTGCCGAAGATCGACACAGTTGGATTTTTCGATTGATGTTCCAAGATGCAGTCATTGCATTGCGAATCTTACATGCCCAAGTTCAGGTCAATGAGGATCAACTTGGAGTAGCCGGAATGAGCCAAGGTGGTGGAATGTCGATTTGGCTCGGTGCCTGGATGCCCCTTGTCAAGGCAGTCTGCGCGGAAATGCCATTTATGTGCGGAATGGGCGACTCGGTAACGAACTATGCCTATCGGTACCCCCTTAAGGAATTGGCCGACTTCATGAACGAAATTCCAATTGGAGAGCAGAGAGTTATGAATACAATCAGCTACTTTGATACGATTTATCAAGCCGAATACTGCAAAGTACCCACCCATGTAACCGTAGGTCTCAAAGATCCGTCATGCCGGGTGCCGAATGTTAACGCCATGTACGAAGCTCTGCCTGGCAAAAAGCACTTAGAAACCCTTGATTGGGGTCACGATTGGCATCCTTCGATGATTATGAATACAAAGCGCTGGTTCTTCCAGAACTTCTAGGCCCGTAAAGCCTTATGAATGGTAACGGCAGGCTCTAGAATCTCCATTACACGGCTTAATTGCCACTGAGTCGCTGAATCACTCAGTGCCTTGTCAGGGTTCGGATGCACTTCCAAGAACAAAGCATCAATTCCAACCGCCGTAGCAGCTCTTACCATTGCTGGAATGCTTTCCCTCACTCCACCCGTTGCGGTACCAGCACCTCCGGGTCTTTGGGCCGAGTGAGTTGCATCGAAGCAAACTGGCACTCCAAATGATCGCATCGTTTCCAATCCTGGCATATCAACAATGAGCGTGTTATAGCCAAATGATGTCCCTCGTTCGGTGAGCATGATTCCCTTAGAATCAAAGGATTGAAGCTTAGCAACGATATTCTTTGTATCGTAAGGAGACAGAAATTGGCCCTTTTTGACATTGACTGGTTTGCCAGTTACGGCTGCAGCTTCGAGAATGTCGGACTGTCGACATAGAAAAGCGGGAATTTGAAGGATATCGACCACTTCAGCCACTGGTGCTGCTTGATCGGGCAAGTGAATGTCGGTAGTCGTTGGCAAGTCAAATTTAGTGGCCACTGAAGAGATTATTGACAATCCTTGATCCATTCCAAATCCTCGAACCGATCCTCCCGAAGTCCGGTTAGCCTTGTCGTAAGAAGCTTTGAAGATGTAATTCAATCCAAGGGTTTTACAAGCCTCTGCCATCGTCCCTGCAACTTCCTCGCAAAGCGAAAGTGACTCTGCCAGGCAAGGTCCAGCAATGATCGTGAGAGAACCGTCTCCGATCTGAAAGTTCCTAATCGGAAAAGATGTCACTTAGCGACCTTAATATTCAACTTAGCTTTGAGAGTGGACGGCGGGATGCAAGTCGATGCATCACAAAATTGGTAGCTTATTGTGAAATCTACGCCGTATACACCGTTCTTTGGCTTCATCGTCTTACCAATCTTGCCTTCAAAAGGAATCACGACATCGCCCTCGTACACTAAAGAATCCATACCTGAA
>JANPAV010000151.1:0-44922 GCA_031430115.1 Armatimonadota bacterium
AACCGAGAGCGACAAGCCGCGATTACTAAGGAAATCTTGGAAGTCGTCGGTGGTGCAGAAGCGCTTAAGTAAGTTAGTCAGCAGCTTTTAATGGGTCTCTAAGTTATTCTTAGAGACCCTTTTTATTTATCCGTTGCCAGAGTCTTTCTACTCCCTCGATTCGCTCAACGGTTTAGATCAATTTAGCGGATTGAGCTCTTCGCTCCCTCTGTCAAGAGGGAGATCTTTAACCAAGGAAATCTTGGAAGTCGTCGGTGGCGCTGAAGCGCTTAAGTAAGTTATTCAGCAGTTTTAGAAGGTCGATTCCGTGAGGAGTCGGCCTTTTTATTTTGTGTATTTTGACTATTTTTAGAGCCAGTCCTTGCGCTTGAACAGCCAAAGAATTCCGAGGGTTGTCGCGATCATTATGCCAATACTGATCGGATATCCGTTCACCCATCCAAGCTCGGGCATGTACTTAAAGTTCATGCCGTATATGCCGGCAATGAGGGCGCACGACATGAGGACGGTTGAGATAACCGTCATTTTCTTCATGACTTGGTTCAGGTTGTTTGAGACGGTCGAGAGGTGGATGTCCAATAGGCCAGTAAGGGCGTCTCGGTTCGTGTCTACGAGTTCGGTAAGCCTTAATGTGTTATCGAACAGATCATGGAAATATGGAGCTACAGACTCACTCACGAAGTCCAAGTCGCGTCTGAGCAGGGAGTTCATGACATCACGGAACGGCCCGAGTCGCCTCCGCATGTGGAGCATCTGACGTTTAATCCCAAGGAGGTCTCTCATTCGATGAGTGTCACCTTTGTAAATTTGATCGGAAATCTCATCAACCCGATCTTCAATTGCATCGAGTTGAGGGAAGTAGTCGTCGAGAATCGAATCGAGTAGCGCGAAGACAAGATAACCAACTTCAGGCTTCGAGATAATCATCTTGGTTTCCCATCGCTTCCAAAGATTTAAAAGACATGGAATCTTGGTGTGGGAGACGGTGACCAAGGTCTGACCTTTTACGAAAATTCCCACTTCATCGTAATCGTCTTCGCCTTTTCCAAACCCTAGAACGGCGGGAGCAACGAGAAAGACGTGATCATCAAACTCCTTTAATTCGGGTCGCTCGTCTCGCCCCACCGCGTCTTCAATCGCGATAGGATGAAAGTTAAAGTCCTCTTCTAATTGCTTTGCAACCGCAACTGCATCCTCGTCGAAAATGTGAATCCAAGTGACCTCGGTTCCCTTTTTGTAGCGCGCAAGCGCAGTTGCATAGTCAATTTCGGAAACGGTTCGCTCAGGGCATATCGCGAGGGCCTTGGATTCAATCATAGGACTAAAGTTTCCGAATTCGGATGTTTCGATAGGCTACTACATCTCCGTGATCTTGGAATGCAATATGGCCAACTGAGTACTTGGCAAAGTCTTTCCAATCTTTGAACTTGCTTTTCGCCAATTTTTCTTTGAAGTCAGCCGAATCCTTGTCATATTCAACGATTTTGACTCCGTTTAGCCAGTGCTCAACATGATTTCCTTTGCTCACGATTCGGGCTGAATTCCACTCGTTTGCTTGAAGGCAAACCTTTTGAGTTGGCGCATAGAGTCCATAAGCCGAACCAGCTGAAGTCAATGGATTTTTGCCGTCGCCGTGCCGATCATTGTCCAGCACCTGCATTTCGATTCCCGATTGGTAGCTTGCAGAGCCTTGAATCTCCTTAACATGGGTCATGATTCCCGAGTTTCCTCCCTCAGCGATCTTCCATTCTAAGCGAAAATCAAAGTCTGTAAACTGGTCTCTAGTGACGATATCGCCGCCTTCTACACCGGGAACATAAGCCATTACTCCGTCGGCAATGACCCAGCCTTTTGGCATTTCTTTCTTATTGTAGGCTCGGAATGAACTAAGGCTTGAACCGTCAAAGAGGAATTGGAAGCCGAGAGCTTTTTCTTCAGAGCTTAGGACGCTTCTCGTGGCGACCGCATTTGTTGGAGCAACTTTGCCAACTCGGTTGGGGACAGAATTTACCGTGCTCCAAGCTTCAGTTGACCAAAGTAAGTCTCCATCGGCGGACTGCATCTCAGAAGGCAGCTTGAAGTAGACGATACGATTGGATGCTTCTCCATCAAACTCAAGGAAAAGCTTCTTTCGATCCTTTGAGATCGAAACTGACTTGACATCCAATCGCTTTTCGTCAACTTTTGGACCTCCATACGTATTTTCAGGAACGTAGGTCCAGCTTGAAACAAAGTAATCAGACAAATACATCGGCAATCCGTTGTCCATCATTGGCTTAGTCAGTTCGACTTCTGCCCCGTTTTTCATCGGTCGAATAGCAACCATTTCAAATGCAGTTTTGCCGTTGTAAGCCAGTCGCTGAAGTCCGAATCGCTCCTTCCCTTCTTGCCCCCAGTTGCCGGTTGAACCAATGCCACCGACATAGATCGCTTTGTCTGGACCAACGACGACTCGGTTTATTCCAGATTCGAGGCCTTGAGTCATTCGGAATGCAGTTCCCTGGTATCGACCATTAATCCTCTCCATGAAGATGCGCTTTAAGCCACCATGAGTTACGTCACCAACAATCATTTGGCCTTTGTATGGGCCGTATTCGAATGGAGCCGGCTGGCTCGTTGAGTTGCCAATTTCACCTTGTGGGAACCAGCAAACCGGTAGGACTTCCTTCAGTCCCTTTGTTCCGTTTGGATCTACCGAGCGGTTGCCGTAGAATGAGCCTGGAGTCAGTTCGATAAGTTTGCAGGACGGTAACCAGTCTCCTTGGTTGTCGGTAATGAATATTTCACCTTTGGCGTTCTTCCCTATCCCGTTGGGGGTTCTAAGCCCGGAAGCAATGAATTCATAGTCCCCAGTTTTGATATTGACTTTAACCGTACGTCCACGATCGATGTTTTGCTCGGCCGTGCTGCGTCCGCCAGCGTCAATACCGATCGCGAGATTCGCATAGAGGAATCCCTTGTCGAATACCAAGCCAAAGGTGAACTCATGAAAGTTTGATGTCACACCGAATCCGTTGGCTAACGCAAAGTATTCATCAATCATTCCATCGCCATCGAGGTCACGCAGACGCGTGATCTCTTGCTTCTGAGAGACATAAATATCCTTACCAACGATCTTGATTCCGAGCGGTTCGGCAAGTCCAGTGGCAATTCTTCTAATCTTGACTTTGGATGGATCGCCAGATTGTGCTCCAGTAACTTCGATTACTGCACCATCGGGGTCCCAAGTACAGATTAACATTCGTCCATCTGGATAGAAGTCGATACCACCCACAATCGGGTTAAAATCTTTTGGTCTGGGAGTTGAGAGATCGAACGACGGATGGATGCTTGTTTCGGGTCGACCATCGCCAGGTCGCTGTGGGAACAAGAGATCGATGACTTTTTTGAATCCAGGGCTGACAACATGGACCTCGTCGGCAATCGTTTCGAACGCCTCTTCGGGAACCAATTCCCAGTTCGCATCTCCTGGTTTCTTCCATTCAAGCTGGAGGAATTCTTCGGGAGTATTGTTAAAATATTCAAGTCTTAGCGGGTGAGACCCTGGCCCAAGTTCAACCGAGCCTTCTAACGACGTAGCTTCATGGATTCCGTCGTTGTCGATGATCTTCTCGTTCTTGATCATCAATCGCGAACCATCGTCCGAGCCAAGTCTAAACTTGTACAAGCCTCCGGCTTCTACCTTTATCCAGCCCGAAATGTTTGCGTAGAATTTGTCCTTGATTCCAAAGTCACTTGCATCGGAAAAGGCAATTTGATCGATCTTTCGGTTGATGTTTGGGGTTTGGTTGGGAACAAGCCGAGGAATGTAAAGCATGGCTCGGTCAAGTTGATACGCTCGAAAAGCGAGTCCCGGCTCCCGAAGGTCACCCTTTGACTGGTTACCACCACCTTGAGGGCTAATCGAGGCTAATAGTTCGCTTGGCTTAAGCTCTACACTTGGCGAAGTCTTTGGTGCGTCAAAAAAGGCATCAACGGTACTAAGATTTTCGCTAATTTCGAACTCATTTTGACCTTTTGAAACGGACAACTTCCCACCCATCGACTTAAAGTTCTTGAGCAATCCGTTGGTCTTGCCTAAAACGACTTGGATGGTAGCCCCATCAAAGGCTTGGCCCTGAAATTGGCCATTGACATAGTTTCCGACGCTAAACTGCCTTCGAAGGCCAACCGGTTTACCGGATTCCCAAAGAAGTTGAGGCGTTTCGTTGACCCGCAATACTTTGCCTTTGACCGAAAAATCGTATTGAAAATGAACGAGGCTGCGATCAAGAACATCGATATAATGTCCGCGATATCGAGGCTTAACCGCAAGCGGCTCCCCGTTGACTTTGACTGACCATACTTTGTTGCCAGTTGAACCCTCTTCTAGGGCGCCGCCCTCGCTGGTCGGCTGGGGACCATGGACAGTGGTATAGACCGCACCGTCAAACTTTAGGTCGCCATTCCAGAACTTGTAGAGGCCGCAGTTTGTTGCATCGTAGCTAAGCCAGTAGCCCGGAGCGATTGCCATTGTGGCAATGCGGGCGTTCTTGTCAAGCACTGATCGAAAAACCCATACGTCTCGGGCAGGCTGATTTTTCGCAACTATGTCTCGAACGTTGGTTAGTCCGTTTGAAGGTAGGAGCAGATAGGCAAGACACGAGGCTAGCAAGGGCATATCCCTAGTTTCTCATAATCGACCCGCTAGAATCACCGAATATTGAAGTACTTTGCTTCAGGGTGATGAACAATGATTGCGCTCGTACTTTGTTCTGGGGACAACATGAACTCTTCTGTCAGTTCGACACCAATATCCTCTGGGTTCAGCAATTCAAATAGCTTGGCTTGATCTTCAAGATTTGGACAAGCTGGGTAGCCGAACGAATACCTTGCTCCGTGGTACTTTGCGCTGAAAAGAAGCTTCATTCCATCGGGCTCTTGATCAGCAATCCCCATTTCTTGCCGAACCATTTTGTGCCAATACTCTGCCAATGCTTCGGCGGTTTCTACACCCATGCCGTGGGTAAACAGATAATCCTGGAAGTCGCCTTTTTCGAAAAGTTTCTTTTCTTGCTTACTGACTTCTTCGCCGACGGTTACGATTTGGAAGCCAACGATGTCAACTTTGGTTCCTTGTGGTCGAAAATAATCTGCCAGACATAATAGCCGACCATCTCGTTGACGAGGAAATGAAAACCTGAGTCGCTCGGTTTCTAGGTCATCCTGGTAGATGATGAGGTCGTTCCCTTCGCTGTGACAAGGAAAGTATCCCCACTTCACGCGAGGTTGCAGGACATTCGCGAGTTCACGACTCAATCGTTCAAAAATCGGATGGACATTCTCGGTGATCCAATCATTAAATTCTAAGTTGCCCATTCCGTCTTGACGTTTGAACTGCCATTGACCCCGGAAGAGTGCAATTGGATTAATGTACTTGTAGAGTTCAAAAATGTCGAACTTGGTCTGCTTTTTCGCTCCGTAGAATGGCAAGCTTGGACTAGTCTCTAGCGGAACAATGTCCGATCGGTTGCCGTTGAATACATACAGTTCCTCGGCGAGAACATCGACTCGGTGGGATGTCACCCGAGGAGTGAGGTCAGCCACTTCGTCGGTCTCGCCAACAGGGTTATTGACTGATTCCATCAGTCTTAGTCCCTCAAAAGCGTCCTGAGCATAATAGACTGAGCCTTTATAAATTGATTGGAGATCTTGCTCGACGTAGCCTCTAGTTAGAGCCGCTCCACCAAGAATAACCGGAAATCCATCCAAACCACGTTCGTTCAGTTCAAGCAAGTTATCTCGCATGATAAGTGTGCTCTTGACGAGGAGACCGCTCATTCCGATCACTTGGCACTTGGCTTGTTGGGCCCCTTCGATGATTGCGTTGATTGACTGCTTGATGCCGATATTAACGACTCGGTAGCCATTGTTCGAAAGGATAATATCGACGAGGTTTTTGCCGATGTCATGGACGTCTCCCTGAACTGTTGCCAAGAGAATCGATCCTTTTTCTGATCCCTCTACCTTCTCCATCAAAGGTTCGAGGTGACGGACAGCCGTCTTCATGACTTCAGCGCTCTGAAGCACAAACGGCAATTGCATCTTCCCTGAACCAAACAGTTCTCCAACTGTTTTCATGCCATCAAGCAAGATCGTATTGATGATTTCTAGGGGAGTGTAGGTTTCTAGTGCCTGGTCTAACCGAGCTTCGAGACTCTTCTTGATACCGTCAACAATGTGCTTTTTTAGTTGCTCTTCGATCGAAAGTCCCTCAAATGCATCGACTCCCGTATCGCTGATTCGAATATTTTCGAATCTCTTCATGAGCTCAATGAGCGGATCATAGGTACAAACTCGCTCTTCTGACATCACCCTAAGAGGGTACCAGAGTCAGTTGAACCTAAAATACTTGCATTATTTTTAATTTATCCCGTAAAATGCGAACATCCATAACGGAATATGGATCGTCCGTTTGGAGGAAGACAATGAAAGTCACAAAATACGCAATCGTCATCGGAGCAGCCCTTGTTGCTGTTTCAGCTCAAGCGCAATTCGGCGCAGTTTCGAAATCAGACCTAGACACTAGCGGAGGCAAGCAAGGTGTTTACCTAAGCTACAGTCCCTTTGCTAGAGCCTCGGGTGGTGGAAGCACCGAAAACGGCTACCTTTTCAGTGCTGAAAAGGCAATCAGTGAAGGTAAGTTCGGGCCAAACGTTCTTGGTGGATTTTTTGCCAGAATTGGCGGAAGCAATCTCTATCAGATCAGCTACCGAATGTACATGACCGAAGATGCATCTGTTGCTCTTGGAGTCCTTGGCGGAGACGGCTTAAGCAAAAACGACTTCAGTGCGATGTACTTCAAGGAATTTCCAAAAATGGAAAATAACCCAGTGATGTTCTCACTTGGTGGAGGAGCTTATTATGATTCCTCAAACAGCAGTGTTAATCTTGCTGCAGCAGCGAAAGCATCTTATGCAATTCAGAATGGTTTTAGCGTAGACGCTTCCTTCTGGTACTTCAGGCAAGGCGGTTCCAGTGTCAACCTGATCACTGTTGGCATCGGCTATCGAATGTAGTTTGATTCTGAAATAACTTAAAAAGGGAGGGTTTTCGAACCCTCCCTTTTTCTATTTGAGCTTATCCCGAACTCGTTTGAATGCTTCGAGAGCAAAGGCCAAATCTTCTTGGGTATGAGCGGCGCTTGGCATTGTTCGAAGTCTCGCTTTGCCCCGGCCGACCGTTGGGAAGACGATGGCTAATGCGTACACGCCTTCGTCCCACAGCATTTTCTCCATCAACTGGGCTTTGGCTTCGTCGCCAACATAGATTGGTGTGATCGGAGTTTCACTACCCATCGTATCAAATCCTTCGTCAGCAAGGGCTTTCTTCCACCAGTTTGTGTTTTCCCAGAGCTTTCGCATTGGTTCGGGATCGTTCTCCATTACGTCGAGTGAGGCGATGAGTGCGGCAGCAACCATTGGT
Organism: Armatimonadota bacterium; assembly: GCA_031430115.1. Lineage (GTDB taxonomy): Bacteria > Armatimonadota > Fimbriimonadia > Fimbriimonadales > Fimbriimonadaceae > Fimbriimonas. The sequence goes on from JANPAV010000151.1 coordinate 7,465, forward strand.
GGGTGCCCCGTACTAAACAAATATGGACGGCCACGATTGATCAACCATTCTTTAAGGTTCTTGGAACCAGCGATGTAGCCACCCATAACGCCAAGGGCTTTGCTTAGGGTGCCAAGTTGAATATCGACTCGACCATAGAGCCCGAAGTGGGAAGTGGTTCCGGCTCCGTTTTTGCCGAGGACTCCACTCGCGTGAGCATCGTCAATCATGACCAACGCATCGTATCGCTCGGCTAACTCAACGATGATCGGCATTGGCGCGATGTCTCCGTCCATCGAGAAGACGCCATCGGTGATGATCATTTTCTTGGCAAAGCCTTTCTCGTTGGCGCGTTTGAGACAGTCTTCGAGCTGGTCCATATCTTTGTGACCGTAGACCCATCCGTTTGACTTTCGATATTCGGCTGCGCTCAGTCTTACGCCATCAATGATCGAAGCATGGTTCAACTCATCGCTGATAACCACGTCTTTGTCGGTCAGAACCGCAGGAATACAGCCGGAGTTAGCGGTAAAGCCACCCGTAAACACCAAAACGGCTTCGGTGTGCTTGAATGCCGCGAGTCGCTCTTCTAGCTCCTGATGAACGGTCATGGTTCCACCAATCCACCGAACTGCGCCAGCTCCAACTCCCCATCGCTCGATCGCATCGAGGGCGGCTTGCCGAACCTTTGGATGGTTGGCAAGACCAAGATAATTGTTGCTGGATAGGTTCACAACTTCTTTACCGTTCATCCGAACTCGTCCACCGGCAGGAGTTTCGAGGATTTTTGGCGTCTTGTAAAGGTGCTGATCGCGCAGAAGTTGTAGTTGGTCGGATAGCCAACCTTCGAACCCAGAATTCATGCATTGATTGTACTCGCCCGCGAGAGATTTGAAAAACATGGTTGATTGGCGAGACTTCGCTTCTACGTGCGGAAAAATGGATGCTACTTCCGCAGCTCATTCGGCTTCACCGATGTTCAAGACAACATTTATTGCACAGTGGCAAACCTGCTGTGGAGGCTTTGACCGGATGTTAGCCTCCACAGCAGAAGCTTTTACATACCTGCTTCCCGCCTATTTTTCGGGAGTGTTTTTGCAAGCGAGCTGCGGTTGCAGCAGTCTTCCAATGTCTGCCATCCATCATTCCCTAAAGTAATGATGTTCGTGATCACGTAACAGCAAACCTAAAGTGGAGTATTAAATCCTCGTACAGTCTTACTAACAGGTTTAGGGCTTTGAACCCAAAACTCTCACAACATGCTCTATAATTTGATTGTCTTTTGACTTGCTATGTTTGAATTTGAGCTTTCAGTGGTTGTGCCTGCACTAAATGAAGAAAGGACCATCGAAGAGGTCATCAACCGACTCTTCGCCTTGCCCTTTAGTACCCAAATCATCGTCGTGAACGATGGCAGCACAGACGGAACAGCAAAGATTCTAGAAAGTTTTGGAGACAAGATTGAGGTTATTACCAATGAAATTCCTTCGGGCAAAGGCAACGCGATTCGTAAAGCTCTACCGAGCATTAAAGGGCTCGCGACAATTATTCAAGACGCAGATTTAGAGTACGAAAGCTCAGAAATTCCGTCACTCATCACTCCCATCGTTGAAGGTCGCGAAAAGGTCGTTTTCGGCAGTCGATTTACCAATGGCTTACCGGCAGGCATGGCGATTCCGAACAAGATCGTGAACGTGATGCTCGCACTCAACGTTCGACTCCTTTACGGCGTCAAGCTTTCGGATGAGGCAACGTGTTACAAGGCTCTTCGATCGGACGTTTTGCAAGCTATGGAGCTTGAATGTAAGCGGTTTGAGTTCTGCCCTGAGGTAACTTCCAAAGCGATTCGCCTCGGCTGCCACATCGCCGAAGTGCCAATTTCTTATACTCCTCGAAGCAAAAATGAGGGCAAGAAGATTCGTTGGACCGATGCTCCAGAAGCGTTTTCTACGTTGTTTAAGTACCGATTTTGGAAGTCGAGCAAGGAATTGCTTGATGACAAGGTTGTTAGCCAAGCCGCAACCGCATTTTTGAGATAATCATCCATGAAAGGACGAGTTAAGCTGTTGATGGCGTGGTTGGTTGGGACGTTGTTCCTTGCCGCTTGGTATCCGTACTTCTCTACCGAGATCAGGCCCCACAACGACTCTTGGTCCGATGCTTTGGTTACCAATGCCTTGCTCCACGCGAGTGGCAAAGGAACTGTTCCCGAAAGCTACCTTGGCACTTCCCTTCCTTTCACTCAAGGCGAAGTCGCGGAAATGCTGAAGAACACACCGAACGAGACGTACAAGTCGGCTTTTGGGCTTCAGGGCTATTTGGCGGTTTGGACCTGGAAGGCGATGGGTTCGGGAGACATCTTTACTTCTACTCGAGTTTTGCGAGTGCTTTATTCGGGATTGCTTGGCGGTTTGCTCATTGCCTTAGCGTGGGATATTCGGAAGAAGTTTGGGGTTCTGGCTGGCACGATCGTCGGGATCACCATTGTATCTTCTCCGTTCATTGCCTTCTTTGGGCGTAGTTTGCACTGGCAAGGGTGGCTGATTTTCTTGCCGTTCGTGTTTAGTTGGATCCTGTATCCCAAGTACGCCAGTCAAGGAAAGACGAAACAATTTTGGGCAATTATCGCCGTAATGGTGATGGTTCGGAGCCTGGTTGGATACGAGTTCCTTTCGAACATTTGTATCGCGGTTTGTATTCGACCAATGCTCTATCACCTTGAGCAGATGAACCTAAAGGTGCGCTGGAAAGGCATTGTTTTGTCGAGCCTATTGGCTACGACCATTGGTTTTGCTGGTGCGGCAACGGTCCACGTCGGAGCTTTGTCAAAGGAAGTCGGAAGTCCGATTGAGGCGATCAAGCACATTAAGTCTCGAGCGGCGGATCGGATGTCGAGCAAGCTCAGCGTGGCTGATGCGGCATTGATGAAGGAGAAGCCACGACCTACTTCCGATGTTGTGAAGGATTATCTGAAGGATTACGGAATGTTCATGATTCCGCATGGCATTTGCATCTTGGGTTCGTTGATCTTGCTCGGAATGGCGATTCGAGATCGAAAGACGGCGATGGCAGACGTGATCATGCTCGGACTTGGAGCCATGGGATCGTTCTCGTGGGCGGTGCTGATGCCGAACCATATGTACATTGGTGGAGTGCACAACAAGATCATCTTCTTCTTGCCGATGTACTTCATGTTCGCGATTGTGCTTGCCAGACGGCTTGAGGCTGCGGCTCAGGCACCACTGATCACTCATGCGGTTATTGGTGAGCCAGATCCTGCGAAGGTCTCGGTTTCGTAGATCATCCTCTTAGGGAATGATGTTCGGGTGAACCAGAACCCTTCCCTCCTGCTCTTTGGGAGGGGGAAGGAACGCAATTCCAAAACCTCGACGAGAACAGGTCCTTAATCCTTATCATCCCCTTAGAGAATGAAGTTCATGATGAACTATTCCCCGTTCCAAGACCGTAGTTGTTTTCGGAATTCGTAGTACGCTTTCTTCGGCTTTCCGGTTGTGGTCTTCAGTCCCAAAGACGATAGATAGCTTCGGAACTTGTCGTCCTTCATCTGGTAGTACTGTTCAAAAACGTCGACCATCGACTGAGGGAAATCGCCTTGCTGGAAAAAGCTTGCAAAGGTTATCTTGGCTGAGTGCTTTTGCAGTTGAGCGAAAGCCTGCTTGATGAACTCGGCTTGGGTTTCTTCGCTGCTCTTGTTGCCTTCGCCGGATGGGCATCCGATTTCGGTCAATACAAGCGGCTTACTACCAGCCAGGCTCAGCATCGATGAAAAATGGCTCTCGACCGAGGTCATTGGAAGCACTTCGAAGGTTTGTCCCAGTGGGTAGTAGGTCATCATGGTTACGTCGAAATTGGACTGGATCTTCTTGACCAATTCGGGTTTTCGCATCAAGCCATCGAAGGTGGTTATGACGCCAACCGGAGCCTTGATTCCCGCTCCGCGGAACAGGGTTCGGGCAGATTTGACCATCGACAAATAGCCTGAAACTTCGTTGGGGTGGTTGCCAAGGTAGACATCGACTTCGTTGCCAAACGATATTGCCTTTACGTTTTTGGGCAAAAGAGGAATGATTTTTTGAAGCATGGTTTCCCACTGATCCAACATTCTCTGTTCGTCGAAACCTACGTTGGCCAAGGCAATAGGCACACATTTATTGCTGGTGTCGATTGGCTTGATGCAGACCACAACATCGCCTCCAAGAAGCTTTGCAATTCCAACTTGATCTTGAAATGCTTTGGGATTAAATGCGGTCTCATTTTCGAGATCGGACCATTTGACATTTACGTAGGTCGCTTCGATTCCGAGCCTTAGTTCATCTCGCACCGCGGCTAAGTACGATTCTTCGTTCAGCGGTTCGCTTGGCATCATGCTAAGGGCAATCGATGACTTAGTAGCTTGGGATGGTGCCAAAAGTGCCAAAGTTGCGATCAAAGTACTTATCATGTTTGATCCTACGGCTCTTGGCATTTTATGACGGCATCGTAGGACTAAAGGCTGTCGACGATGAGTTTATTTGGTTGGTATGGCGTGATGACAAACTTGATCAATTCAAGCCCAGTAGTGTCATGCGAAAACTCATGACCGAGGTCGACAAATGGGATGTTAAGCGGGCTTACTGATCGAATCGACAGTGGCATTTCGGCTGGCTTTGAAATACTGCAAACATGATCGCCGTCTCCTTTATTTGCCACAAAGCCCACTGAACCCCACGGGGTATGCGTCATAACTTCCAGTGATTCGAGGTCTGCTAGCTGGGGTCGGACAAACCAGTTCCCTTTTGCATCCTGGCCAATTCCAAGAATGGCTTGGTGCATCATGATGGTTGGGGCAACCGCACAGTGGCTCATCATTGAAGTCGTACCTGGCTTGACGTTCCACATCTCTTGGATTGTTGAATTGTGGTTCACCGAATACATAGTTTCCCAGCGATCATGAAACTCTTTGAGTATCAGGTCTGGTCTTCCGATTCTTGCCCAGGCCCAATGCCGCCAGACAGAGTTGGCTGGATATCCGATTCCTAATGATTTGGGCTGTTTAGTGATGAGGTCGATGGTTTTTCCTAGGTCGGGTGCGACTTCGTAACCGTGACCGTGGAGCCAAAGCAAATGCGAAATGGACCGGTCGCAGTACCGAGCTTGCCTGGTAGCGACTTCATCTCGATTGTTAATGAATGCGCCAACCTTTTCGTGCCAAAATTGTTGCCGAAGGGCTTGGATTGGGAAGGACAAATCGGTTGTTCGACCCTCGATCCAATCCAGCATGACAATCATTTGCAGAGCATAGAGGTTGAAGGCGAGCTTTTTATGAGCTTGGGCTTGATAGGCGTCATGATCGATCCAAACCGTCTCGGCACCGATGTCTTCGACCTTGAGGAGACCATCCAGTCCGGTTATGCTTGCCAAGTAGTCGACGAACTTTTTGATTCGGTCCCGGTTTTGCTCGTAGGGAGTCCTATCGCCTGTCTGGAGCCAATGATTGACGTGCTCAATGACGAAACCGATGGAATGGTCAACGAGGGATCCCCAACCGGTTGCGCCGATTTGTCGTTGTCCAATACTCGCCAGGCGGTCATAGCCGGGCCAAGAGTCGAGCCAGACTCCGTTGAGCATTTGCCCGTGCCCAAATTGGGTTAGAAACCTTTTGGATATCGAGAACTCGCCGTGCGCTTGTCGTACCGCGTGGAGTTGGTGCGCTCCGTCTCCGGCGTATTGCTGGCGCTCCCGTGCCATTCCGTCAACGACGATATCTTGAGCTGAGTTTTGGAGCGAGATAGTACTGGCGAGCAACAGCCTATTGAGACCATTTGAATGTGACTTGACATACTGTTGATGCTCATGAACCAAGGTGCGACGTCGAAAACTCACAGATGGGGTGGTGATTTGAAAGCCTTTTGGCAGATCGATATGAAGCTGAATGAACTTGCAACATTCGTAGTCGAAACACTCGTACGCTAGCTGTTTGGCGTTCAATTGGAATCGAGTCCAGGAGTAAAAATGATTGTCTAGGAAAGACTGTCCAGGTGCAATACTTTCTTGGCAAATCAACTCAATAAAGCCCTTTTCTGCACCGTGTACGTAAATTGATGGCCAACCTACCATTTCAAATGGAAGCTCATAGGTCAGCAAGTAACTTCCGCTAGTGAGCGGTGCTTCGGGCCCAATTTTGATGCACTCCATTAAGTCAGGAACTCGAAAGTCGAACCAATCATTGGGGTTCCCTTTCCAACTAACTTGGTGCCGAGCGATGAGACTGGCTTCTACCCATGCCTCATGCATCATCGGAATTGATCGCGGAGTTAGGGTTGAATTTTTTGGGTTTTGAACCTGAATATCTTCGTTGTAGGACTGGTAGTTCCCCACAAATGGGGTTGCGATACTTGAGACATCCAACTCCATCGCGTCGTACCAGTATCGATCAATTTCAAAGTTGTATTCGTTCCAACGGTGGGTGAAGTTTGCAGTGTTAAAGTCCTCTTGAAGTGCACGAAGATACCATCGCTTTGCTCCGCCCGGTTTATGTCCTCGATCGACTGAGCATTTCCATGTCTTGTCGGTAGCAATGACTTCCCTTCCAAGGCTCACCCGAAATAAGAGCCCCGGCTTACCAGTCGGCCAGGTTCCGTCGCCTTGACCATAGAACAGGACGTGCACACCGATGACGTTTTTTCCAACTCTTAGGTAATCCCGGATATCAACCGGATCGGCTTCGGCGTGGCGAGGGTCGTGTGGGGCTGGTCCAAACTGAACTCGAGCGCCATTCACGTAGAGCACATAACGACTGTCGGCAGTGATCCAACCCCGAGCTGACGGTGGAATGGTTTCGAGATCAAACTCTTTGCGGAACAAGATGAACGTGCACGGTAGAGTACGTTCGGATGGTAACCAAATCCACTTTGCTGGAGCAATTTTAAACTCACCAGCCTTTAGATCAGGATCATATCCTTCTCGGTTTGCCTCGGTCTCCCACTGGGTAAGTTCAAAGTTCAGCATATTGAAGCCCGTCGAACTGAAAACTGATTATATAACTATCGAGTCAACTTGGTCTAACTAGTTACGATTACAAAAAGACCGGCGAGCCAGTTGTGGCACTAGTCCGACAAGCTTCTGCCAATTCGAGGGCATTGTAAGCTTCTTGAACACTAAATTTCGCGGGAACTCCATGCTTTGCGCAATTGACGAAATCATTGAGCTGCAAGAAGAACGGATCGTCTTCGAGTAGGTGATTTTGTTCCAGTTTGTTGCCAGAGCGGAGAGTCGCTGAGTTGCGGGAATCGAAATCGAGAAGCCCGTCAGGACCACAAATTTCGAATGCGGTTCGGCTCTCTTGTGGATCCATCCAAGTTGATTCAACATGAGCGATGCAACCATTCTCAAAGGTGAGGGTTGCCAGTCCATAGTCGGGTCCAGAACCAGTTTTTGCTCCTACCGACTTGGCGTAGACCTCTTTTACCGGTCCAACTGACCAGAGTAGCCAGTCTAGGTCGTGGATCGCGAGATCAACGAAAATGCCACCCGACAACTTGTGGTCTGCGAACCAACCGGACTCGCCGCCGGGCATTCCTCCTCCCCGAGTCATCCGGATTGCGGCAGGAACCCCTACGGCTCCTGACTTGATCATGTTGTGAGCCTTGCTGTACATGGCAAAGTAACGCAAAACGTGACCGACTTGAACGGTTACGTTGCTATTGTTTGCCGCTTCAACGACGGGCTTGGCGGCTTCGCATGAGACATCAAGAGGCTTTTCGATGAATGTGTGCTTGCCAGCGTTGATGGATGCAACTGCGTATTCGGCGTGAATGCTGTTTGGGGTGATGATATCAACGGCATCGACACAATCAAGCAGCTCAGAAAACTTTTTGACAACTTTTCCTTGGTATTCGGTTGCTAGCGCCTCGGCATATTGCGACTCCTGATCGAAATACACAAACGACGTGTCGGGAATGCGCGAAAGGTGCCGTAGGTGAACTCTTGAGAGTCGCCCCGCTCCCACAATGCCGATAGTGAACATCACCTCTTATTATGTCGCGCGAGTCAGCGTAATGCATGAAACATCGGGCGGGGCAAATAGCCGTAATCCGTGCGGTCGTCCCACGCCCTTAGAGACGTATACGAGGTGACGACTGCCTTGCACAAGGCCGCGATTGAACTTGCTCCCGAAAGAACTAACTCGCTTCGTCGGATCATAGATTCCAGGGAGTTGAAATTGCCCGCCGTGCGTGTGACCACTTATTTGCAAATCGACCCTTGTTTCTTTATCACCGGTTACAATTTCGGCGACATCAGGATTGTGGGAAAGCAGGATTCTTGGCGTCTTGGGGTCAACGTCTTGATAGGTCTTCCGAAGATCGACCTGGTCTTCCCACAGGTCACCCACTCCGCCGACTGTAAGGATTTCGCCTTTTCGCTCAAGGATCGCGTGCTTTCCGTCAATCAATTGGACTCGAGAGTGAGCATTGACCTGATCAGTAGCATAGGTTTTGCCAATCCAGTGATCGTGATTTCCGAGAACCCCAAAGACGCCGTTTGGAGCGTCAAGTGATTCAATGACTCCATCAAGGCGAGCCTTTTCTCCCGTTCTGCGGTCGACGCCATGCAAGAAGTCTCCGGGAACCACAATAATATCTGGATTGAATGCCATCACGGACCTACAAACCAGTTTCATGTAATCCGAGTCGATCGCATGTCCCCAGTGGATGTCACTCAAGACACCAATCTTGAATCCGATAAAGGATTCGGGTAGGTCCTTGATCGGAACAGAAAGGGTGACGCTTTCCAGTCGATTTGGTTCGATGAATGCTTCTCCGACAAGTCCACCAATGACCGACAACGTTCCCCACTTGAGGATTTGTCTTCGAGTCAACGGTTTTTTCGGCACTGTGTATTCAACCGAGCCTAAGCTCAAAAAGTTTCAAAGACTGGTAATTGGGGTGGCCTTCAGTTATTCTAGACTTGTCTCTATATGCTTGTGATATGCCAATCCTATAACCGTTTGATCCGGGCGGGACGCCCGGGCTCCCGCAAAAAATGGGGTGCTAGTCCCCCACGGACCGCACCCCTTTCAATACACGAACCCCCCCCGTGGCTCGATGACTGATTAACCCTCCTCTGCCCTAAGCTGCTTCATCTTCACGAACTTGAACATCGGTTGCCATTTCGGCACTTGTCATGTCCCAATTGTCACAATCTAGTCGTCGGCAGTAAATCATACGCTGCTTGCCTCCGCTAGCAGTCTCGACATCCGCGATCTGTGCAAACCTGCAGCTTAAGCACATTTCTGGTTCGAGAAGCCTAACGACTTTCATATGGCGATCTGACATTTCTATATCCCCCTTTGCTTGCACATCCTGTGTTCGCTCCGGCTTAGCTGGTACTTTCCTCAGCCGGTATATTTTCAGCCCATTAGAATTGCCGGTATTCCAGTATTCTTATGAAACATGAGACTCACCAATCGTCAACGGCAAGAAAGAATGAAGGAAGTTGCCGGGACAAAATGGCAGGAATTGGAGACTCTGCCAGAGTCTTTGCGTGAGCGGGCGGACATTTTGCCCAGGATGCCGATTGAGATCATCACCTGCCCGTTGGGTAAGGCAATCAATCATGGAGGGCTACTCAGGATTGCGGAAGCCTTTCGATGTGAGATGGTTACTTTTTCGTTCGAAGAGGATCGGTTCAATGACTTCAGCGGACACAAGGGTTCGATTCGATGGCAGCCCTACCAATGGCTACCACCATTAGAGGCGCTTGAAAAGGCAAAGGGACGTCAGAAGGTCGCTCTGACTTTGACCCCGGAAGCGGTGAACTTGGTGGATTTTGAATTCAAGTATCCGTTGACGCTGGTAGTCGGATCCGAGCTCGACGGTGTGCCGGAAGACGTTGTGGAACAATGTGATGCCTGCGTTGCGATTCCTATGTTTGGATTGATGGGATCGCTCAACGTTGCGACCGCTACCGCCATCGTCGTCCACCATGTTGCAAGTCTCTATGCGAAGCAAAGCGGATTTCAGCCTCTTCGAGATCAATCGAAAAGGCTGTTAGATCGTCGGACAACTATTGGCGATCAATAATTGAGGTTAGTTCTTCGCTAGGCTCAATCTTCATATGAGTTACGGCGTTTCTGAGGGTGCCACGAAGCTCATCTGATAGTGGAGTTGGCATGAACGTTGGAGCAGCTACGATGACTTGGGAAGTTTCAATCATCATAACCCGAATCTTTTGTTCCTCTTCAATGAACTGTTCCATTTGATTTCGGACGCGCCATAAGAGGCCAACCGCAGCAACACAGAGTACAACCGCAATAATTTGCCAAATTTGTAAATTCCTTTTGAGCTGATCACTGGCAAACGGGGCCATGAATGTAAAAACCAGAGCTAGGGCGCCAGTTGCAAATACTGCGTTCCGGAAAATGCCAAGTTTGCCTCTCCGTTCTATCTGTTCAGCGCCAATTCGGAGCACGGCAGAGAGAGACCTCATATTGTTATCACGAGAAAGTCGGTCGAATGCCGATTGAATCTCTTGGATGGTCATTAATTTTGATGCCATTTGTTACTCCTTTTTAACACGTTTCTCATTATAGTTCAAGTAGACCACGGGGTTTGAACTTGGAGAGCCTGTCTTAACCTGCTTTGATACTCTCGGTTCGAAATCTCAAATGCTCCCAATGAGCGTAAATGAGGATTCATGATCTGCGCATCAAAGAGTACGAACCCTTTTGCTCGGCAAGTTTCAACCAGAGCATGAAGTACGACCTTTGACGCATCGGTCTCCCGATGAAACATAGACTCCGCAAAAAACACGCCACCGATGCCAATTCCATAAACTCCGCCTACTAGGTTTTCGTTTTTCCAGCATTCTGCACAGTGGGCCCAACCTTGCTCGTGAATTTTGGTGTAAACGCGGATAAAATCTTCGTTAATCCAGTTCCCTTCGGGGCGTCGGCAGTTTTCGATGACTTGTTGAAATGAAGTGTCGAATTTCACCTCAAATCGGTTTTGTCGAATGGTCTTTTGGAGTGAATGAGAAGTTTTTATTCCTTCGATTGGAAATAAGCACCGTTGCTTGGGCTGAAACCAACCAGTTTCGAAGGTTTCTTCGTCCACCATCATGGGAAACCAGCCCTCACGGTATCCCGCATAAATCATTTCTGGGGTTAATTCAGAGCTATGCACAATCCATCCATCATTCTATACTTACAACATGACTGGAAAAGAATTTGCCGCCCAGATGATGGATGAAAGTGGATATCAATTGAAGGCTTGTTTGGCGGGAGTAGCCGAAGAGAATTTTGTTGCTGTGCCGCTTGCAGGAGTGATGTCAATTCGAGATTCCCTAGAGCATTGTGCAGAGGCATGCGTTGCGGTTCAAAAAGGCATTGCGGGCGAGAAGCACAGTTGGGGAACGTACAAATTCCCAGCTGGTTCGGTGAGTGAGTTAGTTGACCTGTTTGATTCAGAGCGAGCCAAGGCAGTTGATCTTGCCCTAGAAAAGTTCGATGAGGATTCCCACTTCGTCAAGGACTACATTGTCGCGCATGAGTTCTATCACGTTGGGCAAATGGTTTCGGTTCGCTTGGCACTTGGCGATGGATTCGAGCCTTACAGCATTTATCGGTTCTGATTTCCAGGGCGAGTGCAAGGGCAAGGGCGATAATAGAGTGAATTTGATTCAAGCATCTGAGAATGGAGATTTAGCTCTGGTTCGCACGATCCTCGCTACCGAAGTCAATATCGACGCCGTTGATGATCGAGGACGGACAGCGGTGATGGCCGCAACGCACGGGAACCATTCGTCGGTAGTGCAGGCATTGATCGATGCTGGGGCGAATATCCATATTCAGGACAACATGCGGGACAATCCCTTCCTCTATGCGGGAGCAGAAGGGTTGTTGGAGATTCTTCGTTTGACGATTGCCGCGGGTGCAGATACAAAGCTGGTCAATCGGTATGGGGGTTCCGCGCTCATTCCGGCATGTCATCACGGATATCCCGACTGTGTTTTAGAGTTGTTGACGACCACTGATGTCGATATTGATCATGTGAACAATCTTGGCTGGACTGCGCTGATTGAGGCGGTCATTCTGTCTGATGGTGGCCATATTCATCAACGCATTGTTCAGATTTTGGTCGATCACGGGGCAGACTTGTCGATTGGAGACAGGGACGGAGTCACGGCGTTGGAGCATGCGCGGAGCCGTGGCTACAACGAAATGGTTCGGATACTTTCCCATTGAATTTTGAATTACGGAAATGCGGCGATAACCGCCGGGTCGGTCTCGATTCATGAGTTAATTACCAAAACCTAATGCTCGTACATCGAGACACTCCTTGGACTTTAACAGTTTCGATATTTCTACCCAGCCCATCGAAACTTTTTCGCTTAGACGAAAACAGCTTCTCGGACTGGGCTAACTTGAATTGGCCCTTCAGGCCAGGTCTGACGACCAGAAAGCGCTATTGGGTCGACCATAAGTTCATTCAGAGTGCCCAATACGAAGTACTACGGCAATTCATCCAAAAGTTTCCTTCGCGGAACGACTTTGAATTTTGAAAAGTCCAGGTCGTCAGAACGGCTCACGCTAACGAAGTATTCCGTTAAGGGTCGCGCATCGAGGAGAGTTAGAGCATGATTGGTTATGTCACGCAAGGGTTCGAATCTGGCTTCACTTTGGTAGTAAAGTGAGACGCTTTCCATATCCTCTCCGAGTCCGACGTTCCACGGATGCTCTTTCGAAGGAATATAGCCAAGCCTTTTCATGGCACCACGAAACGAAGTGATTTTTTCGGGATTCTTTAATCGCCGAAAGGGGACCATGATCAATATCTTTCCGTGATCATGGAACATGCCCAATCCTTGACGGTCATCTTGCCCCCGCGCAACTGAAAGAATATCGAAGATATCTCGACGGATGAACGATTGAAGAATCCTGTTGTATCGATCTTTGGAAACAGGTGTCGCCGTTTCGGAAGCTCCATAAGCGCTATAATCTCCTGACTCGTTCGACACATAAACTGTGGAACCTCGGAAGTAGCGGAGAAATGCAAAGGCAACTACGCAAACTACCACGGTCACAATAAACCAAACCATATTAGTCATTTTGCCCCTCATGCCTCAGTTTAACTTCATTTGAAGAGATCCTTTTGACTTGAGATACACTCTACTCTTCGCTATGCCAGACCCAATCAATTTTGACGACCCTCAAGTAGAGGAAGACTGGTGTGCACAGCAACGCGAGCACGTCGAGTGGTTTTTGGATCAGCAGCCGATCCAGCCAGGTCGGATTGGTGAATGGCCAGCGTTTCACATCGCTCCGCACGTTGCGGTTTGGGCGATTGAGAGTGGCGAAGAAGAAGACCTTTTGGGTTGGTGGGTGATTACGGGCGATCTGCCAACCGACTACTTCTCGGCAATGGAACTGCATCACCCGCGGGAAGTACTCGCGGCAGCAGCTGACCGATGGCAGATGCTGTTGGACAACATTAAGAAAGGTGTTGAGGATGACTCGATTTCGCTGCCAGGTCTTGCCGAAAATCCCGAGCTTCAAGAGATATTAAACATTCGGGTCAAGCTTCTTCGAAAGACATACGGAATGGATGACTTCTGGATTCAGTTCGACAAGGATCTCGAAGATGAGTAGTTGTTTAATTTGTCAGCTTATTAGCAATTTTAGTGTTGGTCGATGACACAAATTAAGGCTTCGGGTTATCAGGCTCCGAACTCGGTTTGCCTAGCAAATTCTTCATGAAGTTTTCCGCTTCCTTTGGATTTAGCTTCCGGAGCATTGCAATGTCATCAACCAAATTCTTGTCATTACCCAAGGCGACATCGATGAGGGCGATGTTATACCAAGTCTCCCAAATGTTAGGCTCCAATTCGGCGCTTCGGCGATATTTGAGTAGTGCGGCTTTATAGTCCTTCTTTTGGAGAGCCTCAGCGCCTTTGGCAAAATTCCAATCTGGCGAACGTGGGTTCCAATACACTGGAACGATGGCAGCAATCGCGACGAGAACTAATCCTATTTGAGCGATCCACATCTTTCGGATAAATGACAGCGCAATCAATGCCCCGGCGGCGGCTCCCATAACATGCGCAACATTCGCTACGTTCTGAACATTGAAGTAGGTTAGGAAGACGCAGAGAACGGCCCAGCCCGCCATGATCTGCAGGGTTCGATCATTGAAATACGGCCTGATCTCGGGGAATTTGTCCCGTGCCAGCCAACCAAACCCGATAATTGCGTAACCGACACCAGAGAACCCGATTCCACCATGCCCGGTCGCCAGTTGCCAACCTGAACTGATGAAGGCAGTGACCAAGATGAATGCAAGGAACCTGCCCGACCCCATGAGCTTCTCAAGCACTGGACCAAGGAAGAAAAGCCAATACATGTTGAAGAAGACGTGCATGATTTCGACATGCACAAATGCTGACGTGATGAGGGAATACCATCGACCGCTGAATATTTCGCTTTCACTAAAGAAACCAAATTTCATTGCCTCAGACATCGGCATATTCTTGGATAGATTCAAAGCAATAAAGACAATCACGCACCACGCGATGCTGGCAAAGGTCACGATGGGAGTGAATTGTTTTGGCTGGCTGATATATAGCTTTGGTTTGATAAACTGAGTCTACTGCTTTGCACGGGGAGCCAGACTGAATTGAGTGAAGGTATACTGAGTTCGATCACACATGGATCCCGTGGCGTGGCCAGGTTCTGAGACTTCCCCGAAAAGGAACTCAAGGTTCACCGCGCACAAAACTCACGGAATCCAGAGGTTAAACCTGGAAAAATAATATGGTTCAATTGAGCATGAAAGAGCTCTTGGAATCCGGCGTGCATTTCGGTCACCAAACCCGACGCTGGAACCCCAAGATGAAACGATACATCTACGGCGCCCGAAACGGCATTTACATCCTGGATCTTCACCAGACGATCAAGATGTTTGAGGACGCCCTCAACTACGTTAAGAAGATCGTCGAAGACGGCGGTACCGTTCTTTTCGTTGGTACGAAGAAGCAAGCCCAAGCTGCAGTTAAAGAAGCAGCCGAGCGAAGCGGACAGCACTTTGTTTGCGAGCGATGGCTTGGTGGAACGTTGACCAACTGGAAAACGATTAGCCTCAGAATTCAGAGACTAAAGGAACTCGACCGAATGGAAGCCGACGGCTACTTCGACCGATTGCCTAAGAAAGAAGCTTTGGATCGAAGAACCGAGCGAGCACAGCTTCAACTCGTGCTTGGCGGAATTCGAAACATGAATGCCATGCCTGGCGTTATGTTCGTTGTTGACCTTAACAAGGAAGCGATTGCGGTTGCCGAAGCTAAAAAGCTTGGTATTCCGGTTGTTGCGATTGTTGATACCAACTGCGATCCTGACAAAGCGGATGTCATCATTCCTGGAAACGACGACGCAATCAGAGCGATTCGACTCGTTACTCAAAAGATGTGCGAAGCGATTCTTGAAGCCCGACCGTTAAGCGAAGCCTTGACCGAAGGAATCTTGAGCGAAGGCGGAGCCGACTTGGCCGCTGAGCTTGATGAAGAAGCTCCAATTCACGTTGACGACGAACTACTGAAGGCATTTGGCGCAGATAAGGAAGGCGCGTAAGCATCGATGAGCTACACAGCACAAGACGTAAAGAAGTTACGTGAAGAGACAGACGCCCCTATGATGGAGTGCAAATCAGCATTGGAAGAAGCTGCAGGTGACTTTGAAAGAGCCAAGGAAATCCTTCGCGAGAAGGGCAAAGCAAGTGCCGGCAAGAAAGCTGGACGAGCTACCAATGCTGGTCGAGTAGGAATCGTTCTTAATGACGACGCCACAATGGCAGGCATCGCCTTGGTTGAGAGCGAAACTGATTTCGTTTCTAACAACGAAGGGTTTGTTAGCGCAACTGCTGATGTTGCCAATGAGGCCCTTTCGAAAGGGACTTTGAGTGCCGATCGAATGACTGAGCTCAGCGTTGACGTTGTTGCCAAGTTCCGCGAGAACTGCGTAGTGAAGATTGCCGAGCAAATGACCACCGGTGGCAAATTTGCGGTTTATGTTCATCACGACGGTTCTAAGGGTGCGATTGTTGAATCAGAAGGAGACGCTGCGGGGACCGAAGCCATTCGAAAGTTGGCAATTCAGGTTGTGGCATCGCCACCACAGGTCGTTTCTAAAGAAGATCTTTCTCAAGAGCTTCTCGACAGCGAATACCAAATCCAATACACCCGTGCGATCAATGAAGGCAAGCCTGCAAACATCGCCGAGAACATGGCCAAGGGTCGAGTTAACAAAGAGTTCATCAAGGAAGCCGTTCTGTTGGAACAGCCTTTCTATGCTGACCCAAGCAAGACGGTTGGACAGTATTTGGCAGAATCTGCCAAGAATACCAAGGTGTTGAGCTTTAGGCTCATCGCTGTCGGTACCGGCGAATAGTCGACGGTTAGTCAGAAGCCCTCAGAGGAAGCTCTGGGGGCTTTTTTGCTTTTTTCCCCTTGCTAAGTTCATCAAAAAAGACTAAAATCAGCCGGGGAACAATGAACTGGAGACTACTTTTACGCCTTTCGGCATTTGGATTCGTCATGGCGATCGCAACGATCAGCTTTATTCCGATTGAAATTGAGCCAATACTTTGGTTAGTCATTTTTGGCTTTTGCGCTTACTCAATCGCGAAGAATTGCGAAGATCGGTATTTCTTTCACGGCTTCATGCTCTCGATCATCAACTGCATCTTCATCGTTGCCTTTCACGTTGCCTTCTGGGATGCATATTCTGCAGCCCACTCAGATATGGTCGCGTCTTTTCCAAAAGATATCAATCCAAGAATTATTTCTGCGGCGAGTGGCCCAGTTTTTGGCGTATTGTCTGGAATCGTACAAGGTCTGATGTGCATTGCAGCGGCGAAAATGATGAAGAAGACTTAGGCAATGCGTTCTAAGGTCCTTTTGTTTGGTTTAGGGCTTGCAGGATTTTTTGCCCTCATCTTTGGTGTCATTAAGTTTACTGAAGGTAGGAAATTTGCCTCAGATTACGAAGAAATCGGAAAACTGTTAACAGAAGCCCAATCGAAAGGATTTATGACGGATGGCGCGAGCTTCGCCAAGAAGCTCCCCGATGATCAAAATGCCTGGATCGAGATCGGTCCGATCATCACCCCGACAATTGATCCAAAGGCTCCACGAGGCGCTTACCAAAACAGAAATACCATTGCACTCAATAGCTATGCTCTTCCGAGCGATTTGCCTTTGTTCGATGCAGCATACGCCTTCAAGAAGGCCGATCTGATCACGATGATAAGTGCCCTCAAAATGAAGGGGCATCTTCAAATTCCGCGCAACTATAACGAGGGTTACCTTATGGAATACCCCGAGATGGATGCTCTAAAGGTGCTGGCGAACGATATTGCCCTCTTAGCTCTCGCTAAAACATATCGACGAGATTTGGTTGGTGCCCTTGACACTTTAAGATCGGTGTATGTGCTTGTCGCGGCGTTAATGGACCGGAATGAAACCATTCCTCGACAATATGCGATGGAGATTTTTCTAAGAGTTATCTCCAAAGTAGAGATGCGGATCATTGAATTTGCCCCGTCCACGATCGAGCCGGTGAAGCGCCAATTCGAGGTGTGGGCACCGAAGCTCGACCGTGACCCGTTTGAAACATATAAGTGGGCGTTCCTAAGAGATCTTGCGGTCTGCAGGAACTTTGATGATCCAGTAATGGACAAACCTCATATTGGCTATCCGCTTGAGAAACTCAGCAATTATCCAAAGGGCAAAGCAGTGGATCGATACTTCAAGATCAAACCCGGAACACACATTCCAACCTCTCGCGAGATGCGCAAATGCATGGTGTCCATGCTTCATCGTTGGAATTCCGCAATTGACTTGATCAATGATCCCAAAACCAAGCGCACGATCCAAACAAAGGACAAAGTCAACGAAATGGTGGCTATAAATCGGGATTGTCCAAAGCCCTTGTTGGACCGATGGCAAGAGTTCTACCTTAAGAACGATCTAGCCGAGGATTTCCGAAGCATCACGAATATTGACCTCAAAAAGGAAATATTCCGCCAGCTTGAATATCAACAAAGCAGCGGAAAATGGGGGAGCAAGGTGATTGGACCAATCCGAGAATTCAATTCGTCGATCAAATATATGATCATCCCTTACAAAGGGGGAATCCAAATTGGCGGTGGAGATCTAAATTCAGATGGTCAAGCTGCCTATCGATTCTGTTTCCCGCACTCGATCGGTTTGCCCCTGAACAACACAAGCCTGGAAATCATCACGAAGATTCGAAAGAGTGGCAACGTTATCAAAAAATGAAGCTCTTACACATTGCACTCGGTATCGGTGGAGCTGCGATTTTGATCGTTGGTGTCATGTCGTTGAAGTCCAAATTGGATTACGACCGAGAGGTTGGCGAAATAACAAAACTGCTCGGCGAGTTCAAGGCTATGGGAGTCCCAACAAATAGCTCCGAATACTTCAAAAAAATTCCGGACAGCGAGAATGCCTGGGTTGAGATTGGCCCAGTCTTATTGGACGAAAAGGAGTTCGGTTACTTTCGATCCGGCTTGGCGGGCGAACTAATTGCGATAGCAAATCCAGAAGATTTGCCCACCTTGAAACGCTACTTAGCAGTCCATCAACGGAAACGAGAGATCATTGCTGCGGCATTGGCAGAAAAGCCGCAATTCCAAGTTGATCGAGACTATGACTTGGGCGTCAATCTGCTTTATCCTGAATTAGAAGTTCTGAGGTTAGTCATTCGAGAATTCTGTCTCGAAGCTCTTGCCGCCGCTTTTGAAGGAAACGAGCAGATCGTGTTGCGAGACCTTAAGATCGCAGTGCGGCTTACTAATTACTTTATCGAAACAGGCGAACTGCTAACCATCAGTGTTTCTTTTGCATCAAGGATCCAAATCATGAACACAGCAATGCGAATCATTGAAAAGCGACCGAACTTGTATGAACCGATACGGGAATTCTTGGAGGCAGATGGGTGCTTTAAAAAGTCGCCTCCGCGACGAGTTTTGGAATTTCAATTTTTGAACGAGATTGCTAGTGCTCGATATTACGACCTGCAGGTTTGGGATAAGACTAAGGCACCATTTCCGCTGAGCCTAGTTGTCGTGGACTCAATGCCAACCGGAAGTCAGGTTTATGAACTTGGAAAAGTCCAGCACGGCGACTATGTGCCTCAAAGCAAGAAAATGCGAACTTACCTGCGAAAGAGATTGGAAAGATGGAAGCCGATCTTTGTCAACCTTATGAACAAGCCGATGGAGTATGAGCCCAGCGCCAACGAGTTTTTTCTTGCCCCGCCATCGCCAGAAGGACTCCCCGAACCACTGAGAGCGTTTTTTGAATTAGGTTCCGTTGATTTAGACGGGCAGAGTCTGATTGATCATCTCACAAAATACAAACAATATGACGAAGCCTATCGAGTGATTTGGAGAGCAATGGACATCAAAAAACGAACTGGACACTACCCAATGTCCCTAAACGAAATTGAAATACCAATGACAGCTTTTGACAGAATGGGCGGAATCACATACACTTCAAGCGAAAAAGGCATAGCCTTAAGGTCAGTTGAAAAGACTAGCGATGGTATCCCTCGGTTTCGCGTTTCTTTCCCAAGATCTCTCGTTCAAAGCAAGGCTAGAAATGAGTTAGCTCGACATCTGGTTTCTGACTTTCGCCTCGGGAAAATTGACATGAATGGAGAAGATATAAAAGCTCGGGCACAGTAACTACAATGAAACTTCTCAAAGCAGCGTTAGGACTCGGCGGAGTAACTCTCCTTCTCGTGGGAGCGGCTTCCTTCTCGGACCGAATTGCCTATAACCAAGACGGTCGTGAAATTACCCGGCTCATCGCCGAATACAAAGCGATGGGAGTTCCGACTAATGGCGATGAGTTAGTCAAAACGATTCCGGATTCGGAAAATGCTTGGGTTGAGATTGGTCCGATTTTGCTCTCGAAACAAGGAACCGGCACAGGAAATCTATTCAAATCGGCGGTTGCTCTTGAACTCATGATGACCTGCAACAAAGACGATTTGCCGCTTATGCGCAAATATCTTTCCGAGAACCAGGCGAAGCGAGAAAGAATCGAAGCAGCCCTGACGGCAAAGCCCAAAATACAGGTGCCTCATGACTACGATGAGGGCTATATGATGTTGCTCCCGGAGTACTCGGCCATTCGATCACTGACTCGTGAATATTGTTTGGCATCTTATGTTGCCGGACTTGAAGGCAATATGCCCGAAGTTACTCGCAATCTTGATATCGCGAACCGCTTTGCTACGAACTGCCTTGAGCGACCGGAATACATTGGGGCTTCTATCGGGGCATCCCTTCGAAAGAACATTCTCCAAGCTGCTTTGCGAGTTATTGAAGCAAATCCTGCCCTGTCTGACGAGCTCGAATCTTATGTCACTGGCCCCGCCATGTCTACGGTCGCTGATCCGAAACGGATTATCTTGTCCGAATTTGTTGCCCAAATCTCGATTGCAAGATATTTCGATGTCCCGGAATTGGATCGTCCGGCCGTTCCTTCGTTCCTTAAAGGCATCGTGGCAACAAGAACGGACGGCGATATCGAAAAACTTGGTCGTGTACGACATGGCGACACAATTCCAGACAGCTCAACGATGAGAAAGTTCCTGAGAAATCGGTTAGAAACTTGGCAACCAATATTGAAAGATCTTATTAAGTCAGGTTCAACAAGTCCGGAAGGCTATGCCAAAGTCAACAACATAAATTCAGAGCTTCCCAAGAAACTAAGCTTCCTCGCACCCGATCAACCCTATTTCAATCGTGATCAACTTTACCGAGGGATTGGCTTTGCCCAAGAGTATCGAGAAATGGCCAAAGCGTTGTTCAAGGCAATGGCAATCAAGCGAAAGACCGGAAAGTATCCTAACTCGTTTCAGGAAATTGGGTCACCGATCCGACTCTTAGTTCCAACTGATATCGTCGTCTACAATATCATTTCCGATACGGTTTCGTTTCGAGTAGATAATCGGTCTCGCGGTGTTATGGCTACCGATCAGGGCTTGTCGTTTCCAGCAAGTAATTCAACTATTTGGCCGACATATGCATCAGATATTCAAAAAGTTCGTAAGTATCGAAATGGCGAAATCCTGTTCGACGGAACAACGACAGCCGGAGTGGCAAAACTAGGTGCACCGACGCCGATTCCGCCTAGAGCGCCAAAACCGGGAACTACTCGCGTGCCGTAAACGGATTCTCTCGATTTGCCATCGCTTCCAGCCAAAGCCTTTCCTGCTCGGCGTACTGTTCCTTAGGTAGATCAACTATCCCATAGCAACATTCTGTTTCGCCCGAGCGAACCGCCCAACCGGCATCTCCCCAACTGTAGTGCCACCATTCGTCGCGGCAATTCGAGAAGCCAGCCCCAAGCATGGCTTCGACCAATATCATTCGGTTTCGGTGCGCTTCTTCGGTCAAGCCGTAGGAAAAGGTTGCCGAAGCGCCAAATCGTCCATAGGGCGATGCTACGTCGATATCTTTCCCATCTGGCGTGACCAGCCAGACATCCACTGCGGCGCCCGTACAGTGCCCTGGAGGTGCCTTTTGGTCGGTTGGGGCAACCCAACGGCAGACGGTTCGGCGCAAGGCTACGTCGTTCCGATCGGGAAAGACCTCTTTGGCGCAGCTATACACGAAATCATAAATGCGCTGTTGGCGATCAAAGGGTCGCCATGCATCGATGGTGCCGAGCACATATCCGTCGGGCAGAGACCGGGCTGCCCGTTCTAACATTTCCGCAACTTTGCTTCTTAAAAACGGAATTACAGCCGGTCTTAGAATTCGAACCGAAGGGCAAGCGCTTTGGATATCCACCAGGGGGTCGCCATTTTCATTTTCCTTGATTAGATTTAGAAGGCGGATTGGCTCTGGACGACCTTTGGTCCGGTCCCATTTTGCGAGTGATCTTGCCGTCACTTCTCGACCACATCCACCACATCGCCTGGTTCAAGCAGAATGTCCTTTTTCTTGTCTTTGTCGAAATCGCTCCACCGAATTTTCACGTCCGGCTTGTTAATTTTGGTGATTGATCGTACGACGAGGAAGTTCTTTGGATTGAGGACGCCTTGTGCTTGCTTGATTGCTGCCTTGGCAGTCAAGTTCGCTGACCACTCAAGATTGATCGGTTTCCGAACTAATCCGATTACGGCAATATATTGGACCTCGGCCTTGGCTTCCACTCGAATCGAGTCTCCTCGTTGAAGTTTCACGTCTCCTTTGGTCGCCAGATCGAACGGTCCCATCTGGACTTCTCTTAAGACGAATACTCGTTTTGAATCACCACGAGCCGAAACACCACCGGCAATGTCGACTGCCGCTTTGATCGTAATTCCTTCGTAAAATGCGATGGAACCAGCTTTTCCGACTCCGCCTAAGACATATACTTGCGGACGAGTTTGCTCAGCCGGAATTCTGATGCGGTCTCCAGGTCTCACCAAGCCGTTGAGCGGGTTTGGTCGACCGTTGACATCAAATGACTCGGCTTGCGTTGCGTCGCCATTCTCAAGAACATCGACCAGTGTCAGCAAGTCTTTTGCAGTCATTGCTCGGGGGGCAGCCAATAGTAAAGCATTCTTGACCGCGCCGGAAATGGTTACGGCTGATGATCGGTCGGATTCAAACTTGACGAGAACATGGTCTTTTACTCCGATTGCTTCGGAAATCTTTGATTCGATCATGCTCTGGATAAGCTCAGTGCTTCTGGTTACCACAACAAAGCGTCCTAGCGCAGGCAAATTGATTGAGCCGTTTGACAAGACTCGGTAACGCCCGTTGAAGCGAGTCTCGGATTCACAATGAACTACAACGACATCTCGAAATTGAGCCGTCTGGACGACAGGTTGCTGTGCAACCGAAAGTGGCGAGAACGCCATTAAAACCATTATCGTGATGAAAAGAAGAATGGTGCCACAAGCCGGACTCGAACCGGCGACCCAAGCATTTTCAGTGCTTTGCTCTACCAACTGAGCTACCGTGGCACGATAATGGCGCGGATGACGGGACTTGAACCCGCGGCCTCCGGCGTGACAGGCCGGCGCTCTAACCACTGAGCTACACCCGCGTTGGAATGAAAAGTATGACACCTTCATGCGTCTAAGATCAACCTCTTTAAAAAGATGCACTCCTTCAAAGCCACCTGTTTCTTCATTATGGTAGGTTCTGACCGCCTTTTGGGAACATCTTAGGTTCAGAAGCGTATCAAGAGTCAGCAAAGTATTTGAAATGAGAGACGACTTATCTGCCGAAACAATTGCCAAATTTGTGGAGATTCGACAAAACTGTCGCTCAACTTCGGCTTTAAAAACTAAAACAGAGCATTGGATTGTAAGAACCGTCGCGACGATCTTCCCTGAATTCACTCAAAGTGTGGACTGTCACGGTGCGGTGGTAACTCAGGATTTACTTACGGTTTGGCAAACATTTTGCGAAATTGAAGATTTGGTTGATTATCGATCCTACACATTTCAAGAGGCGGCCGATCAGCTTTTGGCGATTCGCGAGGTGCTCCTTCAAGATGCAACATTTGCGTTTGAAGGAGATCCTGCGGCTCAATCCATTGATGAAGTCATCCTTGCCTATCCCGGTTTTCGTGCACTGGCGTTTTTTCGGGTCGCAAACGCCCTGCATCTCAGAAAATATCCGTTGATTCCTCGGGTCATTACAGAGCTGGCTCACCATCAAACCGGAATTGACATTCATCCAGGAGCAACCATTGGGCCACGATGCTTCATCGACCACGGTACTGGCGTGGTCATTGGCGAAACGGCAGTCATTGGCTCAAACGTCAAAATTTACCAAGGCGTAACCCTCGGAGCGCTATCGGTTTCCAAGGATCTAGCGAATACGAAGCGCCATCCGACCGTAGAAGATGATGTTGTGATCTACGCCAATTCCACAATTCTTGGCGGTGACACCGTGATTGGAGCGAAATCCGTCATTGGCGGAAATAGCTGGATTACATCCTCTGTTCCTCCTCAATCATTCATCAAGAAGCAACCATGAAACACGATTCCATTCTTCAAGCTATCGGACAAACTCCGCACATTAAGCTCAGCCGACTGTTTGGTGACCGAGTCTCGGTTTATATGAAGCTAGAAAAGCAGAACCCAGGTGGCTCCATCAAAGATCGGATCGCTCTTGCCATGATCGAGCAAGCCGAGAAAGATGGTTTGCTTAATAGGGATACGACGATTATTGAACCGACATCTGGAAACACCGGAGTCGGCTTGGCGATGGTCGCGGCGGCAAAAGGCTACAAGTTGGTTCTGGTCATGCCTGAGTCTATGTCTGTCGAACGACGCGCATTGATGAAGGCATACGGAGCAACCTTTGATCTCACTCCCCGCGAGCTAGGCATGAAGGGAGCGGTCAATCGAGCTTTAGAGCTAGCCGCAGAAACGCCAAATTCTTGGGTACCGCAGCAGTTTGAGAACCCGGCTAATATTGCGATTCATCACCGTACTACTGCTTTGGAAATCTTGGCTGACTTTCCGGAAGGGTTTGATGCCCTGATCACCGGTGTTGGCACCGGAGGACACATCACGGGTGTTGCTGAAGTTCTGAGGCCAAAGTTCCCTTCACTCCAGGTTTTTGCGGTTGAACCCGCAAAGTCCCCGGTTATATCGGGTGGTGCCCCTTCGCCTCACCGAATCCAAGGGATTGGTGCGGGATTCGTTCCTGGCAACTTGCACAAAGAAGTCCTTGATGGTGTAATCCAGATTTCTGATGAAGACGCCATTGAGTACGCTCAAAGAATTGCCAAGGAAGAAGGCATTCTTGTCGGCATTTCCACGGGTGCCTCGTTAGCCGCGGTCGCCCGAAAGCTGCCCGACATTAGGGATGGCGGAACCATCTTGACATTCTGCTATGACACAGGCGAACGATATCTTTCGGTGCCAGGTCTTTTTCCGGCGGAATAGTCTCGTTTATTTGAACCGTCAGCGGTAAAATTTTCGCTGACAATGGCTGCTTCTACCGAATCACATCTCGACCACAGCAAACCCGACGAACGAAACGGGCTTCCCGGCTCAATGCCGCGAAAAATAAATGTTGTCATGATGGGAGCGGGTAGCTTCTTCACCAATTCGGTTCTTCGGGACGTCATTCTGATTCCCGATAACTTGGGCGGTGAGCTTCGGCTTTGTGATATTGATGCAACCAGGCTCGAACTTCAGACCAAGCTCATGCAGAAAGTCATCGACTCGGTTGGTCAGTCCGACAAGTGGGTTTTGCGATCTTCAACTGATCGAAAAGAATTGCTGAAGGGAGCCGATTACGTCATCAATTCAATCGAAGTCAGCGGTATTGACTGCGTTCGGTTTGACAACGATATTCCGCTTGAGTTCGGCATCAGCCAAAACATTGGTGATACGATCGGTCCAGGTGGTTTGATGAAGGCGATGCGGACCGTTCCGGTCTATATTCAGATCCTTCAGGACATGCGGGAGCTTTGCCCCAAAGCACGCATGCTCAACTACACCAATCCGATGAACATGATGATTTTGGCGGGAACGCGAGCCGTGCCCGAGATTCCACAAATCGGTTTGTGTCACTCGGTGCAAGGCACGTCACGGATGTTGGCTGGGTTCGCTGATGTTCCATATGAGCAAGTTCAATGGCAGTGCGCGGGCATCAACCACCTAGCGTGGTTTACCGAGTTTAATGGTCCGGACGGAAAGTCGCTCTATCCAAAGCTCATGGAAATGGCAAAGGACCGAACTTCGGCATTTGCCACCAAAGAACCCGTCCGATCCGATATGATGATCCACTTTGGTGCTTTCATTACCGAGTCCAGCGGTCACCTCAGCGAATACCTTCCCTACTACCGCAAGCGAAAAGACTTGCTCGACAAGTACACGGATACCGGCTACCGAGGCGAAGAGTCCTTTTATGCCAACAATTGGCCAACATGGCGAAAGACCGCCGACGAAAATCGCGACAAGATGATCTCAGGCGAGACGGAACTCGATCTCAATCGTTCGTTTGAATACGGCGCATGGATCATCGAGTCCATCGAAAAGAACGCGCCAATTGTGGTTTACGGAAACATGGCTCCGAACGAGGGATGCATCGCTAACTTGCCTTCGGATGGCTGTATCGAGGTTGCGTGTTTGATCAACCATAACGGCTTCCAACCGATGAAATACGGTCGGTTGCCGCGCCAGATGGCGGCCATTTGTGATTCGAATATGCGAATGTTTGACCTTGGCGCAGAAGCGGCGGTTCACCGCTCGATTCAATTCGCGGAATGGGCGTTGATGATGGACCCGTTGACGGCAGCGGTTTGTTGTCCAGCGGAAATAAAGGAACTGACGCGGCGGTTATTTGAAGCCGAAGCTCAGTTCTTGCCTGGCTTTAAGTAGCAAATGGGTGGTACTGAAATGCGATGCTAAACGGGGCCGAGGAGGCCACAATGCCGAGATTATCAGTGGTTTCCTCTCTTGTTGGCGTTGCATTGACCTAGAAACAAGGACTTTCCAGATTACTGCCCTCTTCCTAGTCGCAAACCATCATATAAGAGACGGTCGATTCGAGCACATCTCCGTCCTTGCTTATCCGGGCGCTTTGAGACGATGCGTCGCGAGCAAAAGGCTTCGAAATCTCGAACGTGACCCAACAGGCTATGCATGGACGTTTGAGGTAGCCACCACCGTAACTGATGGTCACTTTGTCGACTCCTGGCTCGACTCGAATTGTCCCAGACTTCTTGTCGATTATCACCCCAGCCCTTGGCGAGACACCTGGTTCAAGTCTCGCCATGTCTTCGAAGTGAATCACGAACGTTTTTTGAGTCGGACCCTTGCCACGGTTTCTCAAAAAGACCATGACCGTGCTGGCCAATACGAAAACTAAAAGTACCAATGCAGCAATGGATTTTTTCTTATTCATACCGATTGGTCGAATCTTACCAGCCAATTCTGAAGAGCCTAAAACATCAAAAGAAGCCTCGAGTCATTTCTGACTCGAGGCCTTTCAAGAAGGAGGGCGATCCCGTTGCGGCGGAGCCTTCCGGGACGTCGCCGAGACGACGGACGCCCAGACTCCAGACTACCAGCGTCCGCCGGTGTTTCCGCCGCCGCGATTTCCGCCACCAAAGCTCTTTCCGCCTCGGTTTTGGCCCGGAGCGAAGCGTCGAGGTTTTCCGCCTTGAGCACTTTGATGTCGTTGGAACTCTGGCAACGAATGAGTTGAGTGGGTTGAAGTCTCAAATTTCATTGAGATCAACTTCTCGATGTCTCGCACGTCTCGGTGTTGATCAGGAGCCGCCATTGTAATTGCGTGACCTGTCTTCCCTGCTCGTCCGGTTCGACCGATTCGGTGAACATAGTCATCAGCACACTCTGGGATATCGTAATTGATAACCAACGAGATGTCCTTAACGTCAATTCCTCGAGCGGCAATGTCGGTTGCGACCAAGATTCGGTATTGACCGCTCTTGAATCCGTTCAAAGCAGCGATTCGCTGAGCCAACGTTCGGTCAGAGTGAATCTCTGCCGCCGTATGTCCTTGTCGGTTTATCGACTGGGCAATCTTTCGTGCGCCATGCCGAGTTCTCGAGAAGACCAAAATGGTTCCCTTGTTTGCGTACAACAATTGGGTCAACATTTCAGGTTTCGCTTCCTTTTCAAGAACGATAAGCTCTTGGGTGACGGTTGAAGCTGTGATTCTCTCTTGTTTGATCTGAACTCGCTCAGGATCAATCATGAAGTCTTCGGCAATGTCTTCGACAATTCTTGGGAAGGTTGCGGAGAACAAAAGCGTTTGTCGGGTCTTTGGTGTCTTGGCAAGGATTTCTCGAATCGCGGTGATGAAGCCCATGTCGAGCATTCGATCGGCTTCGTCAAGGACGACGCACTGAATGTAACGAAGGTCAACGAGTCGCTGATTCATATGATCTTGCATTCGACCAGGAGTCGCAACAATGATTCGCGGATTGCTTCGCAATTGTTGAATCTGTCGATTCATTGGCGCGCCGCCAATGAGCAATGCGGTTCTGACACCTAGCTTTCGGAAGGTTTCTTCAATCTGCATGGCCAGTTCTCGAGTTGGAGCAAGGACTAGTCCCTGGTCTGTTCCCTTGAGGGTCATGAGCATCGGAAGTCCGAATGCGAGGGTCTTTCCGGTACCGGTTTGAGCGATTCCGACCATATCTCGCTTCTTGAGGGCAACAGGAATCGCCATCTCTTGAATAGGAGTTGGGGTCATGATCTGCATGCCGCCGAGGCGAGCTGCAAAGTCTTCGGATACTCCGAGGGCAACAAATTCTGTCGCTACAATTCGAGGACCTGAAGTGTGTGCTTCGGGGCGTCGCTCTTCAAATCGGTTGTTGGTACTTCCGGTGAATCGGGGTCTTGCTTGGTCGCGGCTGTAAGGTTTATTGGTTCCGTAGTTACGATATTCTGATTTAGGCGCACGCTCAGGCGTGACCGTACTTTTAGTGTTTGGCATTAGGGTTGTCGCACACAAAAGTAAATCTTGTTCAGGCGACTAAGTTCATTATGGCACATTTCGTACCGTTTACGCCGAGTTATCCACATTCAGGTTCTTTGACCTATGTTCTGAGGTAGTCGATTAGTTGAGGAACACCAGTGGTTGCTGGCTCGGCAATCGCCACAATCTCGCCAAATCGCGAGAAAACCTGCGGTGGGTTTGGATCGATCACATAGATCTTCTTCGCCCTGGTGACATCAACGAGTCCAGCCGCGGGATACACCGCCAAAGACGTTCCTACCACCACAAAAACGTCTGCATCCATCGCCATTAGCTGTACTTCATTCCAGTGAAACGGTATTTCGTGAAAAAAGCAGATATGGGGCCTCAACTGGCCACCATCGGGGGCAATTTCTCCGACGTTGAGGTCACCCGGACACTCAAACTGAACGGATTCGTCGAGCATGCTCCGGGACTTAAACACTTCGCCATGAATATGAATGACGTTGGTGCTTCCTGCTCGTTCGTGGAGGTCATCAATATTCTGAGTGACGATCGTCACATCGTGTTCCGCTTGAAGCTCAGCGAGTCCAAAATGTCCAGCATTGGGTTCTGCAACCGCCACTTCCCTTCGCCGCATGTTATAGAAGTCAAGCACCCTTTGGGGATCTCGGGCCAACGCCGTGGGAGTGCAAACGTCTTCGATATTGTGCCCGGCCCACAGACCATCACCGTCGCGGAATGTCTTGATTCCTGACTCTCGTGATATTCCGGCCCCGGTAAGGACAACAATTTTCATGCTCAACCTATTATAGAATCTCGCACAATAAAGGAATAAATGAATTCATTTGCGGAACAACTTTCTGAACTCCAAAACCGTTGCTCGGGGGGCTACACCTTCTCCAAAGATGATCGGAGTCTCCTACACATTGCCTATTGGAATGGAAATACGACCGAGATATTTACAGTTTTAGAACTGATTTGCTACGAACCTGAATCCGAAGACTTACCTGTGCTATTGGATGCATCAAGCCCTGGTTCGCTATGGGTTTGCCGTTGCGATGCCGCTCAGGCGTTAGGCGGCCTTGGTGAAGAAGGAGCGAGAATCTTGCGAGTCATGATGGCTCGGGAAACCCATCCGGTGGTGCGCTTCTACGTATTGCGTGAACTGATTGACTTGGCGGATGAATCGGTTGCTCCATTCTTGGACCGTTCTATACCGCCGAACGGATCTCCGAGCCGGCGATCGTTGTGGATCTTCGGGAACTTTGAGCGAGGAACCATTACGAAGGAAAAGGCACTGGGCTACATGACGAACTTGCTTCTTGATCCTAAGCGTCGTCACGAATGGCTAAAGGATCATATCAACTCGTAGAAAGATTTCAAGTGCTTGCTGACCTTGATCCTAGGTCTACTCCCCCGGTTCACCAAAAAATTTCGATTTTCTTTATGGATTTGGCTTACCGGCCCCTCTGTTAAGATGGGCATCATGGTTTTTCTAACCCAACAATCTGCCATTGAGATATCATTTCACATGATGAGGTGGCCGAAAAAGAATCTTTCACGACACTTTCGAAAGAACATGACGTTGCCCGAAGTCTTACTTTGGGAGCAGATTAAGGGTGACAAGTTAGGATATCGGATTCGACGTCAAGCCTCAATTGGCCCTTACATTATTGACTTTTATTGCGCCAATCCAAAGGTAGCAATTGAAGTAGATGGATCAATACATGAGCTTCAAGTCGAACAAGATGCGACCAGAGACGAATGGCTCAACTCTCAGGGCGTCCTCGTTTTACGAATATCAGCTTCTTGGGTCTTAAAAAATCCCTACACTGCATCACTCAAGGTTAAGGAATTTCTAGACGAAACCAGGAATTCAAGTCATAAAGGCACAGAATCTTGAACGAATGAATGGAATTCAACTATCTCAATTGCCGAGCACAAGATACCCATCTTGACAGAGGGGTCGGTGAGGTACGAACCGGGGGAGTAGATTTTAAAGCTCCATTCACGTCGATATTGAAGCTCCTTTCACATTGATCTCGTTACCGGACTTTCTTCACTGTTCGATAAACGTACGCAAGGACTTCTGCGACGCTTTGGAAGAGCTCCCGAGGAACAAAGTCACCGACTTCGCATTGCTTGTGAAGCGCCCGAGCCAACGGTCGATTCTCGACGATTGGAACCTTAGCTTCTTTTGCTAATTCTCGTATTCGCATTGCTAAATGATCAACACCTTTGGCGACCACAACTGGGGCGTGGTTTTTGCTTGCTTCATACTTGATCGCGATCGCAAAGTGAGTTGGGTTTGTGATGATTACATCAGCTTCCTGAACGGCTTGCGAGAGTCGCATTTTTGAGAACTTACGGGCCATCCTCATTCGAGCGCCTTTCATTTCCGGAGAAGACTCGGCGTCCTTCATTTCTTGACGAACTTCCTCTTTGGTCATCATCAATTGACTATTGGTTTGCTTCTTCTGAAACATGTAGTCCGCGATTGCAAGCACTATCCAAGCAATGCCGACCCGCATCAAAATTGTGCGGACAAGTCCGCCGATCACGCTTAACGATTGAATCGGAGTCAAGGTCCATATCATTCCGATTTCGCCCCAGTGATCTCGAATCGAAGAATAGACCATCCATGAGAATACAAAGAGCTTGATCAGACTTTTAAACAAATCGAAAATTGCCGGCTTACCAAACAATCGTTTAAGACCAGTAGCGGGGTTAATTTTCTTGAAGTTTGGCTTCATAGCCTCTCCACTAAGGCTAAATCCAACTTGGGCAAAGTTCCCAACCAGCCCAACTGTCATTGCAATGGCGGTGAGGATGATCAAGGGTGGAAGCATTGGGAATAATGCTGCCCGAGTAACTTGATCAACATTTGCGAGCGAGAAATTGTTTGTGGAGACCCCGACAGCCGACCGAAAGCCATGAGTGAATCCCTGAAAGCCTTTTGCCATCACACCGGGTATGGCAACCAAAATTGCCATGAATACCGTTGCACTTATTAAGTCGACCGACTTAGTAACCGTGCCCTTCTTACGCGCCTCTCTTTTGCGCTTATCTGTCGGCTGTTCTGATTTTTCCTGCCCGCTGTTTGATGACATTGGTTACCTCGCGAAAACTCGACCAATCAGGTCCAAGCTTTGTCCGACTCCACTTTGGGTAGCAACAACCAAACCCGGAAGACAAAGTGAAACTGAGGCCATACCGAGAGCAAGCTTAGCCGGAGCACCAATTTGAATTGGTTGAAGCTGAGGCATTGCCTTGGACATCAGACCAAGAGCAGCGTCGATGATGATACTCACACCCAGAACCGGAGCAGCAATCTGAATAGTGAGAAGCATGAAGTTTCCTAAAAGGTGAGTTACTCCAGACCGAAGTAGCCCAAGATCGGAAACGGTTAGAGTCGGCGCAACCTTATAGCTTTGAATAATAGACCGAATGATCATATGATGACCATCAATTGAAAGGAAAATCATTGTTGCAAGCATTACTTTGAATTGGCCAATAATCGTGACCGGAATTCCAAGTAATGGATTCAAAGTCTGGCTCATACCAAGACCAATTTGCATGTCGAGAAAGCTTCCCGCCATGTTGGCAATCTGAATAACGAACTGAAGTAGCATGCCGATAAGAAGTCCCGAAGCGACTTCGTTGGCTATGACAATGAAGAGCGCGCCTAAATGCGCAGGAGCGGGACCAATATCGCCCTTAACGACCAAACTTATTGCGAAACTGACCGAAAGCGCTGTCAGGACTCGAACATTAACTGGCGTACTTTTTGAGCCGAAAAATGGTGAAGACAAGAATGCCGAACTACAACGAATAAAGACCATGAAGAGGCCAAAGAGTGCATCTAGATCGTTGAGCGGCAACATGACTGATTAGTGAAGGCCAAGGGTTGCGGCACGTTCAAAACAAAGATGGACAAACGCGACCATAGTTCCTAGCATCCAGTGTCCTAAGAACACGCATGCTAGCCCGACGCCAAGTAGTTTTGGCACAAATGTCAGGGTGGCTTCTTGAATTTGGGTGACAGCTTGAAAAACGCTGACCAGCAGTCCAATGAGAAGGCTTGTGCCAAGTACCGGAAGGGAAACCATTAAGGCCGTCTGCATTCCCAGTCGGGCAGTATCAAGAGCGAGAGCTTGTTCCATGATTATCGATATCCAGATAGAATGGCGGTGACAAGGGTTGCCCACCCGTCGGCTAAAACAAAGACGAGAAGTTTTGCGGGTAACGAGACCATCGAAGGCGGAAGCATCATCATTCCCATGCTCATCAGTCCACTGGCGACTATAAGGTCAATGATTAAGAATGGTATGAAGATGTAAAAGCCAACAATGAAGGATGTCTTAAGTTCGCTGATAACAAACGCCGGAACCAAGGTTGTAAATGACACGTCTTTCTTCGTCTTCGGGGTCTCTTTGCGGATGTTCATGAACAATCGCAGGTCCTTCTCGTAAGTGTTTTTAAGCATAAACTCTCGGATTGGCGTGGTTGCTCTTTCCAGGGCTTGCTCCTGGGTAATTGTCTTGGCAAAGTAAGGCTGAAGTGCCTGGTCGTTGACCTTTGTCCAAGTAGGACCCATCACGAAGAAAGTTAGGAACAGCGAAAGTCCAATGATAACTTGGTTTGGCGGAATTGACTGAGTGCCAATTGCCGTTCTAACAAAACTAAGAATGATGACAATTCGCGTGAAAGCGGTTGTCAGAATCATCAATGCCGGTGCAAGGCTAAGCACAGTCAGCATAGCCATGATTTTTAGCGAAGTCGAAACATCACCCTGAGTCTGAGCTTTGTCTATTCCGATACTGAATTTAGGTAACCCTGCTTGAGCCGAAGCAAATTGCACCAAGCCAAGCAAAACTAAGATCCAAAAGAGTTTTTTCATTGGGTTATCTCATCAATTTCTGAAGTCGTTCCAAGGCGTCTTTTGCTTGGCTTCCACTTTCTACAACGGCAAATTCCGGTGTCTCGACACTTTCAGAAGTCGGTGTCGTGTTGATTGCTTTCGATTCGTCGGCAACGTCAAGGTATTCCATAAAAGTTGGACCTGGATTTGGTTTGTTTGCACTTCCCAAATCAGCCAGGGTTGTGATGCAGGTTCCGGCAACTCCGATCAATAGGGAGCGATCTTTGACACTAACTAAGTAGAGCATGCCTCCCTGAAAAGTTGCGGACTCCTCAATATTGATGGAGCTTCCAATTCCAGGATTGAGCTTTCCACCAAATTTAGCCACTAACTTGGGCAAGAAGTATTTCATGAGTCCGAACACAACAAGAACGGCGATGATCATTTGGAGCAAGCTGCCACCAGAAGAAGCCGGTCCTTGCAAAGGCGAAACAGCATCATTTTTTGTGCCAAGGATTCCATCGTCGGCATTGACGAATGAGGCACAAAGAACCAAAAAGAATGGAGATAATAGTCGGTTCATATTAAGCTGCTGCATCCAAACGGAATCGTTCGGCAGGATTAAGGATTTCGGTAATTCGGACGCCAAAGTTGTCTTCAATAACAACGACTTCGCCTTTTGCTACTAGTCGACCATTGACCATGACGTCAACTGGTTCGCCTGCAGCTTTGTCCACTTCGATAATCGATCCGGTTCCGAGGTCAAGGACTTCCCTCACCATCATCTTCATTCGTCCAAGCTCAACCGAGATTTCAAGGGGAACATCAAGAAGAACTTCCATGCTTGAGTCGAATTCACTTCGAGATCCTGAATGATGAGCCACCGTTCCGTCTGCAATGGTCATTGCTGGGATCACCGGTGCCGAGAATTCTTCTTCGTCATGCTTTCCAATGATGAACATTGCGCATTGCTCGTCCATCAACCACAGAACAACACCAGAAACTTCTTGGATAGTTAGGGCGACTTGCGTTCGGATCAGCGAAGGTGAGTGAGCCAAGTTATCGGGCAGCTGAAAGTCTTGATATCGGATGCTCATTCCCGTTGCAACAACGGTTTCTTGTAGAGCTCTTCCGACTCCCATACAGATTCCTTGAATGATTGCTTCAGCAAAAGGTCGAATCTCAGCTTGCACGTTATCGTCAACTTCATCCCATTTGACTCCGGTAGCTACCCTCGCAATTTCGAGGACCGTTTCTGTCCGAATGATAATTGCCTGAGTCGCCTCTGGATGAGCAACCATCGCAAACTGAATCATCAGCATATTGCCGCCAAGCTCTGCTGTGAGATCCTGAGGGGTAGCGCTCATCGCTATGGATGATTCGAAATTTGCCGGTGCTGGCGACGAATTCGACACCATATCGCTGACAGTAGACCATACGCCCGGAAGGACGTCACCGATCTGTTGGAGAAGTTGCATTTGGTTCATTGATTGGCCTTAGAGCTGGATTGGATCCGTAATTGAGAAAACGTATTTTCTGCCGTTCATCATTGGTCGCCCTTTATACTTGGGCACGTTGCCGATGAGTAGCGTCAAATCTTTTTGTGTGTCTTGATCGAGTTTTATGACATCCCCGACCTTTATTTGGTAGAAATCTTCGAAAGCCATGGTTGACTTACCGAGCAAAACGGAAAGATCCAAAGTGGAGCTTGTTACTTGGCTCGTCATCAATCTTCTGGTTTGGGGATTGTGTCGACGGCTTGAACTAGCAAACCATTTTTGAGCACTGAGCTTTACCGTAATGGGCTTTAGAACCAAGTAAGGAATACAAAGACTCATCGCGGTTCTCACATCGCCGATTTTGACCTCAAAGAGAATGACAAGGACAATATCGTTTGGTGGAGCAACGCTCACAAATTGACTACTTGTTTCAATTCCATCTACGGTTGGAGTAACAACAACGACCGCTTCCCATGCCTGCTTTAAAGCACCAAGAATTCGATCGAGAATTGACTTCACCAATGGTTTCTCGATTTCCGTAAGCTGGTTTCTTTCGATTGGTCGCCCCGGACCACCAAGCATTTTGTCGACGAGCGCAAAGACGAGACTTGTCTCCATCTCAATAACGACTTGTCCCGAGAGAGGTGGGAGGGAAACGATTCCAAAAACGGAGGCGCTGATCGAACGAAGATACTCATCGTAGGGAATCTGCTCCATCGAGATCATTTCGACGCTGATTGCTGAACGAGTTAATGCTGAAATTGAAGAACCGGTAGCACGAGCAAACGTGTCGTGAAGCATTCCAAGAGTTCTTAGTTGGTCTTTACTAAGCTTATCTGGTCTACGAAAGTCGTACAGTTCATAAGAAACTGATGTCGAATGGCTCATTCGATAACCACCAATTGGCTCGGCCTTTTTGGGAGCGGGACCGCCACCAGAACCAGCCGGCGACGCCGGTGCGCCAACCTCATTGCTGAGTGAACTAAGCAACTGTTCTATTTCTGATTGTGAGAGAATGTCTGACAAATTCGATTTCCTTTTGGTTCTTCCAAGAAATCAAATCGGCTAATTTGCCAAGTTCTTAAGGGGGGAAAGTAAAAAACCTGAAGTATTTCTCCAGGTTTTTTGATGCTATTGAGTGGCGAGGGCTTTGAAAAAGACCTTATATATCGGTCCTTCAGCAGAGTCCCAATCGTTGGGAATCTTTTCTGGCTTCTTCGCCTTGCCGTGTTCTGCATCTTTCTCAGTTTCGTCCGCAGATGTTTCATGGTCGGACTTTTCAGATTTGTCGGACTTTTCGTCCCTCTTCTTTTCTTCGTCCTTACCTGCTTCTTTTTTGTGCTCTTCGTTTGCGTGGAAAATCTTGTTAAGCGCAGCTGCAACACGAATCTTCAGCTTCTTGACTTGTGCTTCGGTTACAACTTCTTCTGGCTTTGTGTTCTTAAGGATCGAATTGATCGCATCGCATATTTCAGCGTTATGATGTTCGACTTCTTCAGCTTTGAACTTTTCTCCACCTTTTAGTGCGATTTTTGCCCGAACATAAGTTCGACCATCGAGCATATTAACAATAAACTCGTCTGGGAGCAAGATCTCTTCCTTGCCAAGCTTAACTTCGGTCTTCTCAGGCCCCTTGCCTTTCTTCATCATGAAGAACCCGCCTCCACCGATTAAAACTACCAGAGCAAGAATGATTGGTAATTTGCCACCTTTTTTCTTTGGGGCGTCTTCTTTAACTTCTTCGGACATCCATTTCCTCCAACAAAAATATTGTCGGAAGTCCGAAGCCGAGAACTCTAGGAGTAATTACTGTTTGATTGGCTCAAGCAACATTTCTTTCGTGAAAATGAAGTCTTCACGATCATAATTCGCCAATTCAAAGTCCTTTCTGAGCACTATTGCGCCGGTCGGACAAGCGTCTTGACAGTAACCACAAAAAATACAGCGGATCATGTTGATCTCGTAGCGGGCCGCGTATCGCTCGCCCGGACTGTATCGCTCTTCGTCGGTATTCTCGGCGGCTACAACATTGATGCACTTTGCTGGGCAAGCTCCGGCGCAAAGCGAACAGCCAATGCACTTCTCAAGCCCGCTATCGTATCGAGTTAAGACATGTCGCCATCGAGTTCGCTCAAACTGCTCCCGTTTTTCTTCGGGATACATGATCGTCTCTTTCTCGTGCCCAAGACGTTTGAGGGTAATTCCCATTCCGTCGCCGAGCGGCTTAATGATTTTGTCCATTAACGACATTAGACTGACATCACCTCTTGAGGAGTTGGATTCAGCTCGATTAGCCTCAAGTCGCTCATGGTTTTAGCCCGTCCGCGCTTAATCTTTTCTTGAAGTTTCATGATGCCGTAGATCAGCGCATCGGGCGAAGGTGGACAACCAGGAACGTAAACATCGACTGGAACAACTTGGTCAGCTCCTTGAACGATTGCGTAGTTATTATAAACGCCGCCCGAGGAAGCACAGGCACCCATCGAGATAACCCACTTTGGTTCGGGCATTTGGTCGTATATTTGTCGAAGCACCGGCGCCATTTTCTTACTGAGGCGACCAGCGATGATCATCACATCAGCTTGGCGTGGCGTAGCCCGGAAAGCTTCCGAACCAAATCGGG
>JANPAV010000152.1:0-3438 GCA_031430115.1 Armatimonadota bacterium
TTCAGCGATTAAGCTATTTTTGAATCATAATAGTTGTACAGATCGAACACTTCTTGAAACAAGCGAAGTAAACGGAAATCTTAGCTTCCTGCTTTGTTCCCTGTCCCCTGTGCACTGAGCCATGAGCCTTGAGCCCTGAGCATTGAGCCCTGAAAAACGCTATTCGGCAATCTTGCCTTCAATCAATGCTTTCTTTTCTTGGGAACTGAGCTTTGCCCTTTCCATCGCCTGCATGATCCAAACCGAGTCAATATCAGCCTCCCGGGCGACCTTAACAGCTTTCTTGAGCAAGTGCGGGTAGTTAACCGAAACTGCTTCAAATGAGCGATAGTTACAGTAGTAACCTCCGTTTTGACGCGGCAAGATAAGGTTTCCCATCAGCCATTCTTCGACCTTCCCTTTGCGCTTTGCAGCTAACCATTCTTGAATAAGAGGTCCGGTTAGATCCCAAGGGTGATCAGACCCCAAATCACCTTTAGCGATCTTGAGGATGAGGTACCTGGCGAAATAGTCGACGCCGACCACACAAGAAGGACTGTTGTTAAATCCAATGAAGAAGGACCTCGTTAGTTTCTCGCTTTCAATCCGGAACATGAGCGGTTCGACCGCATCTATTCCAAACGACAAAATTCGCTCACATTCAACCGGCAGAACCTTAACATCGTCAAGGTTTCTTGGTGCGCCAATAACGCCAAGCTTTATGCGAATGAACACAAGATCATTGACTGCGGCCTGAACCGAATTGGGCCGAGCCGGTGTAAATTGCACCGTTTGCCTGAGTTGACTAATGAAGTCATCAATCCCCCTAGAGCTTCGAAATTTTGACTCACCAATTAGTTTTAGTTTGTTCAGCTTCTCAAGCTGGTTTAAGATTTGCTCGGCAGGGGTTAGATCGAGGAAGTCA
Organism: Armatimonadota bacterium; assembly: GCA_031430115.1. Lineage (GTDB taxonomy): Bacteria > Armatimonadota > Fimbriimonadia > Fimbriimonadales > Fimbriimonadaceae > Fimbriimonas. The sequence continues at coordinate 905 of JANPAV010000152.1, forward strand.
TTCACCAAATGGGTATAGATATGCATCGCAGTTCTCGATGCGATGGTCTTGTCCACCGGGGCGCCGAGCCAACGATCAAAGTAGTCCGGGTCGCCACTTTGCAAGACTTTGATCGCCTCGTCGAACTTTCCACCATCAGCGAGCGGCAAAGCCTCGGAAAGTATTTCACTCTCGGTAAAATGCCCACCACCAAAGTTAACTCCGGAACGAGTTGTCCCCACGAATTCCTTTCTCTTTGTTTCAACTGGCTTGCCATATTCACGCCAAAGGGCTAAGGCTGCTTCGACGTCCGCTTTTGAATATTGAACAGTTGTCTGCGAAAACAAGAACAGACAAAGCGAACCGAGAACCATGACTTTAGGATACGCCACTTTACGTTTACGACCACCGGCTTTCTGCTTTCGGCTCACAGGTGTCGGCTTTCGACCGACCGCTTTCGGCTAACGGCCAACTTCTATCCCTTCTTCAACAACGCCTTCCGTTCCTTGTCGCTCATGCCGGGCATCAGCATCGCTCGGTCGATCCAGATATCGTCCACCTTTTTCGACCGCGCGATCTTGATTGCCCTCGGCAGAAGCTTCGGGTGGGACTTCACCAAGGCGTTCCAATTTCGATAATTGGGGTAATTCCCGATCTCCTTGTCGTCGATTACCAAATTCGACATCAGCCATTCCTCGACTTTGCCCTTCCGCTTAGCCGATAGCCAGACCATTACAAGGTCCTTGGTCAATTCTCCATCCGAACTGTCTCCCAGATCACCCTTCGCGATTTTGAGGATCAGGTCTTCGACAAAGTAGTCGATGCTCATAATTTGAGAGGGTCGCATCATAACCCCGCCCAAAAATGTTCGTGTGAGCTTATGGCTTTTGAGGTTGTTGGTTAAAGGCTCGACCGCTTCAAGTCCAAAGTCCAAAACCTTTCGATATTCGCCCGGGGACGGTCCTCCCTTTGCACCTTCCCCTGCCGGTTCGAATCTTTCAAGGTGAATCTTCACAAGTTCATCAACAGCGGCTTGCGCAGATCCAGACTTCGCCTCGCTCGGCTTCACCGTCACCCTAAGGTCGGCGACGAAATCTTCGATGCCTCTCTTTTTAGGGCCAATCGAAACTTTGGTTTTGACGATAAGCTGCCGATTGGCCAATGACTCGAGCTGACTCAAAATGCGATCGGCCGGAGCGCCGTCGAGATAAGCGTTCACGAAATGGACGTAGATGTTCATCGCGACCGCGGCTTCAAACGTTGAATTCGCCGGTGCGCCTAGCCACGGAGCGTCCCAGCCAGCGAATACTTCCGGCTTACCCGCTGTCAGTGGCTTTCCCGAATCGGCGGCCTGCAGCCTTTTCATCATAGAAACCGATTCGTTAAAATGGCGGTTGCCATAGTCGTAGTAGTCACCCAAGTCTTCCCTGCTTTTACCAACCGGCTTTCCGAACTCGCGCCACAAACCTAACGCCCGGTCGAAATCGGAATTCGAACTTTGAACGTTCGTCGCCGCGAAAAGTAAATAGCAGAGCAACATGGCTCTATCATACGCCGATTTTAATCATGGCTCAAGGCGCAGAACTCATGGCTCATGGCTCAGGGCTCAGGGCTCTGTGCTCCTGATCTCTGATAATCCCTGAATCCCCAAGCCCACGTCCACCGTATCTATTGAAAATGGACTGGATTGTCAAAGCGGCAATTGTGAACACGATTTGGGTCCTTTGGTGCACCCAACGCGTTCCTGCCCGCCTCGTCACAAAATTTGGACCCAATAACCGTGCTGCCGGCACCATGTCGCGCGGGGGATTCGCGGTCTTTTTCCTGGTCCTCCCGCTGCTGACCGCCGCCTTCATGGGTTATATCGGAGGCATGGCTGGACAGTCCGTCCCCGGGTTATCGGTTGCGATGGATCACTTCACCGCCGGGATGATCGTCTTCTTTTCGCTGCTCGCCTGGTGCATCGTCCGGTCAAACCGAAATAGTCCGGCGCGACTCCATACGCCAAGCTTCTTGATCTGCATGGCTGTCATGACGGTCTTCGTCTTTATCTTTATCCGGGACATCCCCAAGGGACCCGCCAAGTCAAAGCAGGCATCGATCGCTTCGGAACGATTGCCGACATTGCAAGCGATAAACGGCAAGCGATCTTGATCTCGGAGCTCCAGCGACCGCTTTTGACGAGTTTCTTGATCCAAGGGGCAATGCTGCTCGGATTAATCTTCGTAGCTTTTGGGGCGAGCAAACCCCTGACCTATCAGCCAACGAACGATGTGGAGGTTATGATACATTGAGGCAATCTCAGCAATCGACATTTCTTTTCCACTTTCTCCGCCCCAAATCTTTTTCCAGTCAGGGGTATATCGAATCGCCATTTTCAACATTTCTAGATCGCCACTTTTGCAAGCAAATTCAACCGGGTGACCGGTTCGATTCACACCAACTTCGTCGTAATATGGGTAATTGATCCCGGGCTTTGGCTCAGTCCAGTGGTTGAAATCGGCACCGAGTTTAAATATTCGCTCCAACACTTTTCGAATGTGTCGAACCTCTGG
>JANPAV010000153.1:0-98802 GCA_031430115.1 Armatimonadota bacterium
TACCTGCGACTTAGACAACACACCAGAAACAATCTCCTGGCAAATGCCTAACTTAAACTCACGACTATAACTTCTGCGAGACACCATCTCTATTTTCTCCTACGGATAAAGAAGGTGTCCAACTAATTCCACGCACTTCAGACTGCCACCCCTCCCTGCTCCGGAGGGGATCTAGGCTAAAGCTAGGTAGAGGTTGCTCAGATGTTCAGACTCATTTCTCCAATCCGGGCGGCTCTGGGAACTTCGTTCCTCCCTTCCGGAATGTCGCGGAAACGACAGGCGCCCAAACTCCCGAAGTAAACTCCTCGAATCATGATGCAACCTTGGTTTCCTGACGCAAAGCTCGGCATTTTCATTCATTACGGCATCTACGCCGTTGAGGGAATTCCTGAGTCGTGGTCGATGTTTAGCGGACAAGTGACTCCCGAAGTGTATTGGAGCCAGCTTGACGGATTCACGGCCTCGAATTATCACCCGATCCAGTGGGCAGAGCTTTTTGCTAAAGCAGGCGCGAAGTATGCGGTGTTGACAACTAAGCACCATGATGGAGTTGCGCTGTGGGACACCAAGCAGAACGGTCGAAGCGTGGTCAAGGACACGCCGGCTGGGCGCGATTTGATCACGCCTTACGCCAACGCGTTACGGGCGAAGGGGCTGAAGGTTGGTTTCTATTTCAGCCACCTTGATTGGGCGCATCCGGACTATGCGTCGATCCGACCGAATGAGTCTCACTATACGGACTACTCGAACCGATTCGCGTTTCCTGCCGACGGGGAGGAGGATCCGGCAGCGTGGGAAAGGTTTTTGGAGTTTCATCGGGCTCAATTAGAGGAGCTTTGCACCGAGTTTGGCGAAGTAGATCTGCTTTGGTTTGACGGTGATTGGGAGAGGGACGAGCGGCAGTGGCGAATGAAGGAGCTTCGAGATCAATTGCACGCGATGCAGCCGAATGTGATCATCAATTCACGGATGTTGGGTTACGGTGACTACGCGACGCCGGAGCAAGGGCAGCCGGTCGCGGCTCCGGATGGGGTTTGGGAGTTCTGCATGACGGTCAACGACTCGTGGGGTTTCCAGAAGCAGGACACCAACGAGAAATCCGTAAAGCGGCTGATTCGCATTTTTGCCGAGACGATTGGGCTTGGCGGGAATCTTTTGCTTGATGTCGGACCAACCGAAGACGGGGCAATCACTCCAGTCCAAACTGAGCGTTTGCTCGGGCTGGGACGATGGGTGCATAAGCACGAAGAAGCGATCTTTGGTTCGGTTGCAGGTCTTCCCGGTGGACTATTCTACGGAACATCGACACTGGCAAAAGACGGTTGCACGTTGTACCTGATGCAATTCGATTCCCCACGTGAGTTTGTGAACGTTCGCGGAATAGCGACTAATGTGAAGTCGGTATCGGTGGTCGGGACTGGTCAGGAATTGTCGTTCAAGAAGACCGTCATAGCGGACTGGATGGGCGTTCCATCGGATCTTGAGATTCAGATTCCGGATGGATTCGTGCCGGACGAGGATTGTACGGTTTACAAGGTCGAGTTTGAGGGTTCGATGAAATTGAATCTAGGCAAGGGTCGGTCGTAAGCTTTTTGTTCGCTTCGCTCAATCGACTCACCCACTTCGTCCCTCAACGGCCTCTCTGTCCAGAGAGGCATTCGCCTCTGGCGAGGGTTGGGCAGTTACTGATAGGAACAATGAAATTGAATCTAGGCAAGGGTCGAAGCTAAGAGATCGTGGGTACTTGGCAGCAGGACTTTTGATCCATTATGTTCGGAAATATATGTATTTCCGAACATAAAGAGCCAACATGTATATCTAATTGACATGCGGCATTGTCCGCAACACGGATTAACCATGAAGTACAAAAACCTCAAAACATCGATTCTAACCATGACTATCGCGCTCAGTGGAGTCGCATTTGGTAACCGAGAAAGTTCAGATATTACCGATCATCGCTATGTCTCAAATGCAACTGCCAAGACCGTTCAAGAGGTAATCGATGACGGTTATCGAATGCATGACATTGAAATCACCGATGCCGAACCGCTTCGAATAACGGGGAGCTTTGTGAAGAACAAAGGGTCATACGCCAAAGGTTGGTTTTGGACTGTCGACAAGAGTTATGATCAATTGGCCGATTTTGCGAAGGAGCATAATGCTCGTCCAATTGACATGGAAGTCTATGTCGTGAATGGAAAGCGGAAATTTGCTGGGACATTTATTCGGAACACGGGAAGCGACGCCGTTGAATGGAAGACATTTGATGACCAATCGTTCGCAGAAGTGGAAACCATGGTTGACAAGTTTCATGGCCGAGTTATTGACATTGACTGCCGTGCCTCTGGTTCAACAAGGACCTACAGCGGAGTGATGATTAAGAATGAAGGCGCCTTCAGCAAACCCTATGTTTACTTTGGCAATCGGTCGATGAAGGAAGTTAAGGACCTCATCAACAAGCATAAAATGCAATTGACCGACATCGAGAGAATCGATGATGATAAGTATGCAGGCGTTCTTGAAAAAGCAGATGCGGGCTGGTGGTGGCAGGTTGGCAAGACTTGGGAAGAAATGCAGGTTTCCGTCAAACAGTTTGGATCGAGGGTGATTGACATTGAAAGGTACGAAGAGAACGGGAAAGCCCGATTTGACTATATCCTCATCAATAACAGCAATGCCCTTGAATCCAGAATAGGCAACTTGCTTCGCAGTTCTGCTGACGGTGTCAGAGGTTTCTATCTTCGAGAAGTGGGTGGTTCTCTGCTAGGGGATCTTATGGCTGACTACCAATTCTATCCAGCGAGCTCGATCAAGACAATCGAACATGCATATTGGAGCTATCGCATCGACAAGCTGGGCTTGTCACCAACTTTGCAAGTCCCAGTTTATACAAACGATGGTGCTGACACTCACCCGAAAAGTGACAAGTCAACCAATCAGACTCTTCAGTTGACCCAGCAAAAAATGATGTTTAATTCAGTCAATGCTGACACAAATGCGCTCCAAGACGCTGCCGCAAATGGAGACGGTGTTGCTGGTCGGGCAGCAATTGACCAGTTCAAAGTGAAGGTCCTCGGATTAGATGGTGACCTCAAGATCAATCACAAATTCGGAATCTCAGGCTATAAAAGTGCCAACCCGAACATAGGGACCCTGCGTGAATTTGGTCGACTGTATGAGGTCCTGACAAACGGGTCAATATTTTCGAAGACTGGCTACAGTTACTTCCGAAACAATATGCTCAACGAAACTAGTAATTCTGGCCTTACCAATGGTTTGCAAAGTGTGGTGGTCCAAGAAGGAACGGCATTGGGAATGAGTCAGGCAGAGAGAACAGAGTTTTGGAAAACTGCTAAATGCATCTGGAAGGCAGGAAACCTAATTGGTACAACGTATATCTCATGCGCTGGCGAAGTGGAACTTTCGTTTAAGAACAACCGCGGTGGCCTCGATGTTCACAAATACGTAGTGGGTGCATTCGTAGACCAAGTCAGTAACACGACTTTCGCAGTAGGAAGCATGAGTGGAACCGTGATTCCTGAGATCATGAGAGACGAAATTCGAAAGGCGATGAAGACCTGGAAATAGAACTCTTCAATTCTTCACCCACCGAATTTGGTGGGTGAAGAATTGCGTGGCTTATCAGTCAGATCTCCAATTCCAAGTGTCATCGAAGGTTCTTTGAAAGTAAAATTGGGAAAAGGTAGGAGCTAGGATTTATTGGGTCAAAAGCGTTTGAATATTCTTGTTGACATCTGATCCAATTTTTATTCCAACAAGTGTCGCGAGTAGCCCGAAAGTGACCCCTATCCAGTTAAACAAGTAGTCAATATTGTCCTTGGGAATATTGAAAAACAACGTGGACCCATACACAAAAATCGTACATCCAACATGGATGGTTAGCAGCAAGAAAAATGCGTTAACCAATTTTGACTTTGACAACAGGGAGTACCACCGTAAAACTGGTTTGTCTGGATGTTCCGATCGTGCAACGATGAAATCGAGAGCATAAATTAGTGGAATACAGAGAAGGAGATACGGGATTCCACTTGCAAATCCCACCAATTTAGAGGGCACTCTCGAAGTTATTCCACGGCTAGTACAAACTGCTCTGTGAGAACAAGTGACCCAAACCATTGTGGCCCAAATTGCCGTGACCGAGAAGATTCCTGTGCCGATTGCTAAAAGCATTTCTAGAAGAAGGGCACCGCCATTGGAGCCACCTTGACCTATCTTTGAACCGGAAAGAGGAAATGCAAATATTACATTGCTGATGACTAGAAATGTGACGGATACTTTGCCAACCTTGGCAGAATGTTGGATTCTGCCGAGATCATCAAGACCTTGCCCGCCATTGACTGGACGTGGATAGTTCGATTGGATATTGTCCACTAGGACGAAGTCTATCCCAGACCGCGGTCTAATCTTTTACGAGCTCGAAGCCCCCGATCGCTTACTAGTGACTATTTTCCAACCCTTATTCATGGTGAGTTTCTACGATTGCTTTGCGGAAGAGTCGGAGGCAGGATCATCGGTTACTGCTGATGCGGTTTGTTCCCGAACAACTTTTGCGAGCGCCAGTAGGTTCCGATTGACAATGTTTACTGCCCGGCAACCAGCCCAAACAGCGTAGCCTAGCAACAAGTATTTGCCGAAGAAGAAGACCCAAGTTGAGGTAAACATTTCGGCGATGTAGACCATCCAGGCGAGCGTGTAGGGCACAAAGAAGTTTAGCGCTGCGGGAGCGAGGGTGAAGCGGGAAGGTGTATTGTTGGAAGGTTCTGAGTGGATGACGAGAAAGTTGAAGGTCAACCAGACTGGAATGCCGAACAGGAAAATTGAGAGTGTGCATCCGATGCCAACCAACATCGACGAGATGCGCGGTTGGTAGCCACGGAGCATGCAAAGGGCTTGGTGGGCCTCTTTCGACCACTTGTATAAGTAGACGAAGTAAAAGAACAGGGTGCCGACAAAAACGATGGAAACATAACCAAAAATTCCTGGCCGTCCGAGATCGCCAACAAAAAGTACCGAACCCATAAAGTCGATCAGGATGCAGAGGAAGAGCACCCAAACAGAAAGCGAGCCCTTACCCGCCGAGTCCGTGACTTCGACCAGGTCGACCTTCTCGGATGAGAGTGCAACCTGGGTTCGGGGGTAGTTGGACTGAATGTCGCTCATTGGGTTCCTCGGCTCAAGAGGATTTCGATGTTCCGGTTGACGATCTTTGCAATTCTGATGCCGAGGACAACGGCAACCCAAAAGGAGATGTTAGAAATCCAATCGACAACGGGAGAATCGATTAGAGACGGTTTCTTGACAATGTATTCCATGACGGCACTCCAGAAGGCGATTGCCGATTCGATGATGACCATGAGTCCAAATATATTGACAATCTTAGATTTCGAGAGCATGGTGTTCCAGCGCATGGTTGGCGTGTCCGCACTTTCGGATCGGATAACCAGGAACTCGACGACGTAGCAGAGGGGAATATTCAACAGAATATAAGGAAGTCCGCAGGCAAAGCCGAGTAGCTTTGACGAAACGCGGGGGGTGATTCCTCGCAAGGCACAAACCGCTCGGTGCGAGCGAGTTACCCAAAACATAGTGCTCCATATTGTGGCGATGCCAGCCAACAAAATTAGTAGAATATATCCCAATCCGACAAAAAGGGTGAGCGAACTTGAGTTATCTTCACTTGCTAAAATTTGTGGAAATACGAGGTAAAAGGTCAGTGACAAAGCAATAGTAACTAAGGCGAATTGACCAATTTTTGCCGCCCTTTTGAGGCTATCGATGTCAGTGAAACTCAGCTTATGCCCAGTAGTTCGGGGATAGTTGGACTGGATATCGCTCATTTGAGAAGTTAGCAGTTTGCCGTCAGCAGTCTACAGCAAAACAGTGCCGACTTCAAACTTACGATTAGTCACATCGCCAATACCAAGTGTCGTCATAAGCAACTCCGGTTCCGGTGGATTCGCTTGATTTATGACCAACAGGATCGACGATCGAATTATCGAACTGACCGATACTGACCACAGATTTAGCGTGGGAGTCGGCGTAAATGACACTTCCGCCGATCGAAGACCATTGTTTGTAATAGCCACAGTCGTATCCGTACTTTGTGCATGCGGGGTCGTTCTTCTTGTCGAAAAACGGCATCATTTCGAGTCTAATCGAGCGGGTATTCGATGGGTCTTCGAATTGAGTGTCGGAGACGATCCAGTTTTCGGTTCGCGGTGCATCGTTTTGCATGCTGAACCCGGCAACGGTTGTGAAGGAGCATTTGTTGAACCGATAGGACGAGCCATAGGCTTGCCAATAGGTATCGGTTGGTCGACCTGCTAGTCCAGGATCGGAGGCAAGATATGGACCACCCAAGTCAATTGGGCTCTTAAAGACTTCCTTGCTCTTGCAGTAGGGAAGGAGGAGCATTTCGGTGCCAAAGTGGCCATCTATCCAAGGCACTGGAGTTGTGTTGTAAGCGTGGAAAATCGGAAGGACATCGTCATAGTCGCCGCTGTACATCTTTTGCGAGAGGGCAATTTGCTTGGCGTTGCTAAGGCAGGCGGTTCGCTTGGCGGCTTCTTTGGCTTGGGCAAAAACAGGGAAGAGGATCGCGGCAAGAATCGCAATGATCGCAATAACAACGAGTAGTTCGATGAGGGTAAAGGCTCTTTTCATATATTCAACCTGAACTGCCGCAAAATATTTCGCGGCAGGGCAGGGAAATGAATCCAAGCCGAGCTCACGCAATCCCTACACTGGTACTAACCAGATCAGGTTCAAAGGGTATAACGGTTCGATTCCGTATCTCAGCCTATTCAGGCACCCCTTGCGAGCAATTCGTGAGTTTAGTTTACACGAAAACTACTTCGTTCGAAACGGGGCGGCGGGGAGACCAGCCTTGTTGAACAAAGTCACCACGGGATCGTCGTCCCATCCGTATCGAACTTGGGTTGGTTCCTTGACTCCCGGTGCCGACAGAACGACAGTTTTGCCAATGACTTTGGCGTCTGCCCACTCAAACTTTCCGTTTCGTCCGGCAATGGCAAAGCCGGAGTGCTTGTCGTTTCGGAGCTCAAGACCTTCGGCGTGCTCGAATTCGACTTGAATGACCGCTCCGCCGCGAGTTATTTTCTTAAATGTCGGACCAGTGGCTTCAATTCTTCTGTTGAAGACCATTTTCAGTGCCGACAAAGCGAGACGTCGACCAACTTCTTGCTTGTTGGTCGGGTGGATATCTTGTCCGTCTCCAATATCGATGGTGACTGCCATCGCGGCATTCTTGGCTCGTTCAACGCCGGTTTCCTGGGCTTCTCGCAACTCGGCCCACGCTGAGTTGACGGGGTCGCCGTTTTGCTTGCCGTAGTTGGCGAGTTGCACGACGAAGAACGGGAAATCGCCTTGCCCAAATCCGCGACGCCAATCATTGATCATGGACGGAAGAAGTCGTACATATTGTTCAGCTCTGCCAACATTGGATTCACCTTGATACCAAATTGCACCCTTAATCGTCATTGGCATGAGCGGATTGATCATCCCGTTGTAAAGGGTTGTCGGCCACCTTGGGTTGTCCTCGACGAGGTCGGGCATGGGCTTCGAGGGCTTTATTTCAAAGCCTTTTTTCATCTTCCATTTGCCGCCAAGTGGGACGATAGTGTTGCCAAAGCGGATGTCAAAGTTGTCGGCTCCCGTGGTGAATCCGGCGTTGGGATTGTTGCCAACCAGTCGGATTGTAACCACGTTTTTCCCTGGCTTGAGTGTGCCAGCCGGAATGCGATGATTGCGCCAGTTCAGCACTCCGTTGCCGCTTCCCACTCGCACGCCGTTCACATAATTCATGTCCACGCCATCGTTAGACCCGGTAACCAAATATGCGTCTAAGCTTGGAAGCTCCAACGGAAGTTCGACAGTTTTGCGGAACCAGACAACGCCTCGATGTCCGCCAAGTCCAATTCGGTTAAAGCGAGCAGGGAGGTCAACAGTTTCCCAGTCGCTGTCATCAACATTCGCACCCGAGAGGTCTTCACCGTTGTCTTTAACCCACTTCTCGACCATGTCTGCGGTGCTGAGGGCACCCGGTTTGGCCATTGCCTCAACTGCGTCGGTTTGCTTACGGAACTCTCGGAACGGATCAAGACCCTTATTACTTGTCCAGGCTTCGGCGGGGGTTCCGCCCCAACTGGTGTGAATTAAGCCGATAGGCACATTGAGTTCGCGATGCATTTCGCGTCCGAAATAGTAACCAACAGCCGAGAATCCGCCCCACCCGCCTTTCGCGATGCTTTCGGGGGTGCATTGTGCCCATTCACCTTTCACAAAGGATAGTGGTGAGATTGAGGGGACTTTTGGAACTGAGTAAAGTCGAATCTTGGGGAAGTTCGCCGAGCGGATTTCGCGCTGTGCATCCTTAGCCATAGCAACACCCATTTCCAAGTTGGACTGCCCTGAGCAAACCCAAACGTCACCAACAAGGATGTCTTCGAGTTCAACAGTTTGAGACCCAGTGACCGTCATTTTGTACGGTCCACCGGTGCGTGGTGGTCGAATCTTGACCATCCACTTGCCAGTTGCGTCGGTCGTCGCAGTCTCTTTCGTCTTGAGAATTTGAACGGTGATTTTCTCACCTGGCTGAGACCAACCCCAAATTGAGTTTTCCTTGTCGCGTTGGAGCACCATGTGGCTTCCGAAGACGGGGCTAAGGAACGGCATATTGGTTGCCATTTGGGCGAGGAGAAGAATGCTGGTCACGGCATTAGTTTTACCTGGGTTACGTTGAGTCGTGAACTTAATCTGACCAATAACTAATCGCAGCTTTTTACTCACAAGTGGGTTGAACTCGATCCGTAGGATCATAGCCCGTTGCCAATCTGACGCACCGGCTACGGGCTGTGATCCTACGGATCGTTGATATGAAGAGGGAAGACTGGGACCTTTCCCAAACCAGTGGCTTAATTGGCAGGAGGATCGGGAAGCCGAATGGATTCCAAAACACCAATAACCTTGGTTCCTTCATAATGAATCTATATGTCCAGCCCGGATGCTTTTGGATTTAATACCGATCTCGCTCACTTTGGTGAGGAAGAAAAGCATCTTGGGGCGGTGATTCCGCCGATCTACTCAAACACGACTTTTGTGTTCGACACGATGGAGGAGCTTCATGAGGCGTTGTTTAACAATCCTGGTGGACCGCCTTATCACTACAGCCGAGTTGGGAATCCTTCGACCGATTTGTTGGAGAGGAAGTTAGCTCACTTTGAGGGTGGCGAAGCTTGCAAAGTATTTGCAGCGGGGATGACCGCGGTAGCGTTTGCGGTGATGGCATGCGTTAAAGCGGGCGACCATGTCGTTTCGGTGGACGGGATATATGGACCTGCGAAGTCATTTTTGACCGAGTTCTTAGCGAAGTTTGGGGTTTCGTGCTCAATTGTTGATGGGCGGGATACCCAAGCGGTTTTGGATGCTTGTCAGGCGAACACAACGTTGATCTACTTGGAATCGCCGACGTCGAACACGTTCCGGTTGCAGGATGTTCCGGCGATTTGCGCGTTTGCCCGTGAGAAGGGAATCAAGACGATTGTTGACAGTACCTACAACACTCCGATCCATATGAAGCCCTTGGCTGTCGGATCTGACATGGTGATTCAGTCGCTGTCGAAGTATTACGGAGGGCACGCGAATGCAATGGGTGGGGCGGTTATTGGGTCGTTTGCCGATATTGATTCGTTAACGAAGAACGAAATTCCGATGATGGGGGGATTATTGCCGCCGTTTCAGGCATGGTTGTTTACGCAAGGTTCTCGGACATTGAATTTACGATTAAAGCAGCATGAAGCGACTGCAAACGCGGTTGCGGCGTGGTTGGAGAAACAACCTGAAGTCCGAGTTGTGCACCATCTTGGGTTGGAGTCTTTTGCTCAGAGAGAGGCCTTTTTGAGAACGATGTCGGGCTCGTCGGGGATATTCTCGTTTGAGCCGATGACGCGGGATCGGGCGAAAGTAATGGCTTTTTGTGATCGGCTAAAGCTGTTTGGACGCGGGATCGGATGGGGGGCATTCGAGAGTTTGGTGGTTGCCTATGAGCTTCAACCGTGTGACTATGCTGAGCCTGAATGGTTTGTGCGGCTGTATTGCGGGTTGGAAGATGTGGATGATTTGATTAGGGACTTGGCGCAGGCGTTGGTTGAGTTGCGGTAGGAGTTTTTTAGAGGACTCGAACCCCACCTTTTGGCACTCTTTTCCAAGGTCTCCTCGTGTTTTTGGAAGGATTAATATGCTGGTCACGGGTTGCCATTCTTACGCTATCGATAGGTTTTTGCTCAAATTTTGAGTTATCTTCACGAAGATTCGGTTGCCGATTAGGATCATTGCGACGTTGAAAAGGCCACTAATAAGGCTAACGGTTGGGCGCAACGGAGACGGAGATGCGAAACCGTATTGGGTCGATAAACTCAGTACCATCGAAATGATTCCGAGGTACATGAACACAGTGACAAGGATTGAACTTGACTTGATTGAATACCACTTCATTGTGTCGGCGTCTGCACTCATCGATCGGACCACAAGAAAGTCGAGTATGTTCGACATTGGTTTGAAAAGCAAAACAGGCGATACGAGGCAAAATAGGGCTGTGGTTGACGCTGAATAAGGTGAATCATGGTTTCGAATTTTCGATAACACTGAACTTGCCTTGTATATCCAACAAATTGTGACCACTACTATGGCAATGAAAAGGGCACCATTTATTTTCGCCATAGGCATGATTAATGGGTCTGTTGTGGTTTTGGCCAATGTACGAGAGGAAAAAACGAAGGTCACGACGCACAGTGCGTAAAGACCAGCCAGAATAGTGTCGAGCTTGGTCAATTTGGCTAGTCGATTTAGCTCGATCCCCAACCAGGGTTCCATGTCCTTTCGCGGATAGTTCGACTGAATGTCCATCAACTTCGTGAGTGTACGCTGAATCGAATAGAACTGGATAGGTAACATCATTGCGATGCCACTCGCCGAAGATTTTTACCGTCAAATGGTGCGCCTTAGGGCGGTCGAAAATGAGCTGACCAAGCTCTCCCAATCAGGTCAACTTCGAGGTTCACTCCACCTTTGTCAGGGGCAAGAAGCGGTTCCAGCAGGGGCTTGTGCCGCATTGAGGCAGGATGACTATTTGACTTGCACTTACCGTGGCCATGGATTTGTCTTAGCGAAAGGACTAGACCTTGATTTGGTGCTTCGCGAAATCCTTGGAAAGGCGACTGGCTTGTGTCACGGCAAAGGCGGTAAGATGCACCTTTTCGACCAAGATTTTGGCCTCCTTGGTACCAATGGAATCGTGGGCGGAGGAGTCGGAAGTGCGGTCGGGGCGGCGTTAGCTTCATGGCTCGATGGAGCCGACCGAGTAGCGATGACGGTGTTTGGCGACGGGACGATCAACCAAGGTCACGTAAACGAATGTTTCAACATGGCGGCACTTTATAAGCTCCCCGTCATTTTTCTGTGCGAGAATAACTTATACGCGGAGATGACTCCGCTGGAACGAAGCCATGGAAATACCGACCTCTGCGCCCGAGTTGCGTCCTTCGGAATCAAAACCGACAAATGTGACGGAAACGATCCTTTCTTGGTCTATGAAACGGTGTCAAAAGCGGTTGAAAGAGCGCGCAAACATGAAGGGCCGACCTTCATCGAAGCGCTAACATACCGAACCACCGGACACTATCAAGCCGATGCGGGAACTGCGTACCGAACCGCTGGTGAAGTGAATGCTTGGCGCGATAAGTCACCAATTTTGAAACTTGAAAAGGTTTTGGGGACAGCTGCCGAGGCAATCTTGCTTGAAGAAGAGACGCGAGTTTCTGAAGCAATGCAATCCGCCCTGAAGGAACCTGATCCCGATGTCTCTGCTGCGCTTACGGAGGTGTTCGCATGAGTGAAATGACATTTGTTCAGGCAATCAATGCCGGTCTGCGACAGGAGTTGGACCGAGACGAAGATGTTTTCATGATGGGCGAAGACATTGCTCATTACGGTGGAATGTTTCGGGTTACCGAGGGCTTGATGGATACCTATGGACCGAAAAGAATTTTGGATACGCCGATTTCGGAATCGGGTTTTGTGGGAATGGCGCTGGGGGCGGCGTTGGCGGGCAAACGTCCAGTCGCCGAAGTAATGTTCATCGACTTCACGTTGGTGGCGATGGACCAATTTCATAACCAGATCGCGAAGACACACTATATGAGCGGTGGTCGGGTCAAGGTGCCTTTGACGGTCATCACTCAAGGCGGTGGCTACAAAGGTGCGGCGGCACAGCACAGCCAAATGCTTGAGGCATTGTTCTTGCAGGTGCCAGGGATTAAGGTCGTTTGTCCTTCGAGCCCAGCAGACGCTAAGGGGTTGGTTGCGGCGGCGATTCGGGACGACAATCCAGTTCTGTTTATCGAGCATAAGCAGTTACTCGGCGTGAAAGGCGAGGTGCCGGACGGTGAGCATGTGGTTCCGCTGGGGAAGGCGAATGTTGTTGCTTCTGGAACTGACATTTCGATCTTCACTTACTCGTACTGCGTGACTTTGGTTCAGCAGGCTCTGGAAGGCTCCGGTGTGAGTGGGGAAGTCATTGACCTGCGAACTTTGAACCCGCTGGATTGGGAGACGATTTCGGCTAGTGTTCGGAAAACGCATCGGGTGTTGATTGTCCATGAATCCCATGCGAGGTGCGGAGTTGGAGTTGATCTTGCGTCGCAGATTCAAGAGAAGTTGTTTGACGAGTTAGATGCTCCGGTGACAGTTTGTGCTGCGGCGGATGTCCCGATTCCTTTTGCGAAGTCGTTGGAGGACATTGTTTTGCCAACGCCTTCGCGTATTCTCGAAGCGATTAAGAAGGTTGTTCATGGGTGACCGCCTCACGGGTAAAACTGCACTTGTCACGGGTGCGGCGCAAGGCATTGGGGCAGCTATTGCAGCCAGATTTCGCGAAGAAGGAGCGACGGTTTGGGGTGTCGATCGAACCCCGGGCTCGACTGATTATACGCTAGACCTAGCCAATATCGAGGACATTCCCGGATTTGTAGCATCATTGCCGAGTACCCCCGATATTTTGGTGAATTGCGCGGGGATCGTATTGACGCGACCTTTTTTCGAAATTGAAGCATCGGGATTTGAAAGGACATTTAGAATCAATGTGACGGCGAGTTTCTTGCTGATGCAGGAGATATCGAAGTTTTTGGTGAAGAGCGGACGGACAGGGTCAATCATTAACATGGCGTCGAATAGCGGACTGATGCCAAAGCTAGAGCAGTTGGACTACGGAGCCTCGAAGGCGGCGGTGATCAGCATGTCGCGTTCGGCGGCATTGTCCCTGGGACCACACGGTATTCGGGTCAATGCAATCGCCCCAGGCGTCATCGACACTCCCATGACCCAAGGTATCGCGAAAATGCGAAGCGAGTTGCGCGGCGTACCACCGGAAGAAACTTTGCGGCCAGTAGTTGAAGGATTACCTTTGCGCAGGATGGGCACTGCCGACGAGGTCGCACAGCTTGCCCTGTTCCTTGCGAGCGACGATTCGTCGTTCGTAACTGGACAAACGTATTTGGTCGATGGCGGCCAGTGGATGCACTGACTTGAAGGGCTAGGGCGAGGGCAAGGACAAGGGCAGTTTAGGAAACGAGATAAGTGCAAGATGAAATGTAAACTGAGGATTCAAAATGGCGTATAACGGACTTTGGCACGCGAGCTTTACGGTTTCTGATATGGAAGCTTCGCTCGAATTTTACTGTGGACTTTTGGGATTGGAGTTGCACCATCAGCAGGTTCAATGCAATGAATACACCTCGAAACTGGTCGGGTTTGCGAATGCTGACCTTAAGGTTGCGATGTTGCGGATTCCCAATGCGTTTGTTGGTCCTTCGAACCATCACCTTGAGTTGGTCGAGTATGTTCACCCTCGTGGAAAGAAGACCGACGTTACGACGAACCGTCCGGGTGCACCTCATTTGGCGTTTGTGACCGACGATATCCACGGAGACTACGCTCGATTAGCGGCGGCAGGAGTTCGATTCAAGGCTCCGGCGCCGGTAGCGATTGAGGAGGGGGTTAACAAGGGCGGCTTTACCGTCTATTTCTTAGATCCGGACGATATCACGCTTGAAATGCTTCAGCCTCCGGCGGGTCGGATGTGGGGAAGTGTGAACGGTGTCGAAATTGTGAAACCATGAAGTTGAGACTTGTTTCTCGAGAGCAGGAGACTTTTGAGAATACGTTTGCGGCTCATATTGCCGACTTTCAATCGGTATATCCTGACGTGGAAATTGAGTGCACTTATTTGCCGATCCACGACCATTACGAAAAGATGGTCGCGAATATGGGAACGGAGTCAGACGAATTCGACTTGTTTCTTTGTTGCACTGACTGGCTACCGATTTTGATGCACAACGAGAGCATTAGTCCGCTCGACGAGATGATTGAAGCAAATCCACCGCATGATTGGCCAAATGGGTGGCATAAAGCGATGCTGGGGTTGCAGCAACGAGGAGGCAAGATTTATGGAATGCCTTGGCATGACGGACCTCAGGTTTTTCATTACCGTCGTGACTTATTTGAGGACGCGACTGAGAGAGAGAACTTCTTGCATAAATTTGGTCGTGAGCTTGGACCTCCACAAGATTGGGCGGAGTTCATTGAAGTTGCTCAGTTCTTTACTCGACCGAACGAGGGGCTGTGGGGATGTTGTGAGGCCGGGTTCACCGACGGACACAACAATGTGTACGACTTTTTGATTCACCTATGGAGCCGAGGCGGGGTGTTGTTGGATGACAATAAGGAGCCTCAGTTTGATTCAGCGGCGGGTGTGGATGCCTTGCAATACTACGTTGACCTTTTTCATAAGCACAAAGTTGCTTCCCTGGAGTGCCTTGATTTGGGCTCAGTTGAGTGTGGAAACTACTACGCCCAGGGAAATGCCGCGATGATGTGGAACTGGTGTGGGTTCGCAGCGGTTTGCGAGATGCCAGAGTACAGCAAGATTGTTGGCGAGAACGCTTGTACCAAGCTTCCGGCGGGATCTGCAGGTTCGATATCGTTGAATATCTATTGGGTTTTGACGATTCCGTCGGGTTCAAAGAATAAGGAGTTGGCGTATCAGTTTTTGCAACACATTTCGTCGGCTAAGTGCGACAAGGTAACGTCGATGTGCGGGGCGAACGGAGTTCGACTTTCGACTTGGAATGACCCTGAAGTCGTTGCGAAGTATCCGTATTATTCGATCATTTCGGATGTTCATGCGAATACACGGACGTTGCCAGCGATTCCGGAATATCCGGAGATCAATGAAGCAATTTCTCGTTGTGTCCATCGGGCGTTGCATTTGGAGATGTCGTGCGAAGAGTCGTTGAAGATTGCCGTTGCGGAGACGCGCGAGATTCTGAGGTCGTAGGATCGTGATATTTAGTCTTTTCACCTTGAGCCCCCTCCGACTCTGGTAAAGGCGTAGCATCAAGGCAGAGATATTTCTACATGATTTGGGAATTCAAATACCTAATAGAAGGTGACTACTGTTGAAGCACAATGATGGTGCCCCTAAGCCGGAGGTTTTCATTGTTGGAGACGAACGACATGGCGCCGATTTTCGGATGCGTTTTTGTCTTTTTTGGTCTGAATTTGTGCGCTTGGTTGTACGCCTCGATAGTTATCTTGGCGAGAGGTGAATGAATTGCATTAGCAGGATTAGGCGTGGTGGCAATCTGCGGCTTCCTCATGTATCTCTTCAGACCGAAAGGGATGAGAAAGGACGTATGGCTGGAGCGGATCGAACTCTTTCCTGATCGAATTTGCCAGTACGATGACAATGGGAACTTGATTGCCTCTGAGCTGATCAGCGACATTGAGAGTCTGAAAGCGAGGCCAGGATTCGACCAGGATACTGCTCCATTTAAGCCACGCAACAATGTTCTTGTTGTCAAATTTCGGAGCGGCCAGGAGATTTTCTTTTATGATTTCATTGACAAGAGTTGGAAACTCAGAAATATCCTGAAGGTCCGGACAGGGATGGCGTTCGTGGATGATGACACACCGTTTGACGGGTAGGATATCGAAGCTAATTCCCGAGATGTTCAAGTTTAACCAATCACCATTAGAGCCTAAGCAAAAGTATCCGATAGTCACCATCGGGGCTGGTGGCATTGTCCGCAATGCCCACTTGCCGGCTTATAAGATGTGCGGGTTCGATGTTGTGGGGATTTTTGATACGAATCATAGTTCGGCAGATGAGTTAGCTGGTTTGTTCGACATTCCGTATGTTGCGAATTCTCTCGATGAACTCATCTCCAAAGCACCCGGGGACGCGATTTTTGATCTAGCGACTCCTCCTTCAACGTATGCGGAGATTTTGAAAATGCTGCCCAATGGTGCATCGGTTTTGATTCAAAAGCCGATTGGAGAAACATTAGGCGATGCTAAGGAAGTTAGTCGGATTTGTGATGAAAAGCATCTGAAGGCAGCGGCAAATTTTCAGCTTCGATGGGCACCGTACACGTTGGCTCTCAAGTCATTGATTGCATCGGGTGAACTAGGCGATTTGGTTGATTTGGAATTCAAGGTCAACGTTCATACTCCTTGGCAAGATTGGCCCTTTCTTGAGAAGTCTCCTAGGATGGAGATGGTGTATCACTCGATCCACTACATTGACCTGATTCGTGATTTGTATGGTGAGCCGTCAAACGTATGGGCGAGGGCCATCAAGCATGTGGTCGCACCGAAGTTGGAGTCTTGTCGGTCATTCCAATACTTCGAATATGGAAATTGGAACCGGGCAACGATTTCCACCTACCATGCGCATAAGGCCGGTCCAAAGTACGAGGAATCTTATTTGAAATTAGAAGGGACAAAAGGGGTTGCTCGATTCCAGATGGGCCTCAATCTGAACTATCCGATCGGTGGTCCCGATAAGTTTGAATATTGGCTGGAAGGCGATGCCGATTGGACGGAGGTTCCACTGGAAGGCGGCTGGTTCCCGCACGCGTTCCGCGGGCCGATGTCGGCGATGATGGAATGGCGGGCGGGCGGTGAAGTACCTTCGACCGAGATTCACGATGCGTTGCAGACGATGCAGTTGGTGGAGGACGCTTATGTGGCGTCGGATGCTTTTGGAAGGAGCTTGTAGGCCGTTTTGTAGATGGCTTGCGCCTGGGTCGCTCAGGTGGTCAATCGGAGTCCGAGTCTTTGGGAGCGACCGTGGACTTAAGTCCGTTTCGAGTTTTCCAGGGGTCAAACATCAGATTTCGCTTGAGGCTCGTCTTTGTTTGACACCATGGCTACTTTATGTGACCCCTCCTGGGTCAAGACATCGGTTTTGGAAGCAGCTGATGTAAAGCCCTAAGAATGGAGAGCGAAAATACAACGTAAAACACTTGCCTATAAAGGTTCGCCCGAGAGTTCGTAGACCACTTGTTCAGCGATGATTTTGAATCCAAGATTTGAGTAGACCGATTGAGCAGAGTCGTCACCCGGAGTTAGCCAGGCGATTTCACCACCTTGGGAAAAGAATTGGTCGAGTAAGTGGGCTATGACTGCCGAGGCTATCCCTTGCTTTCGAAACTCTTTCAAAGTGCCGATTCCGGCAATTTCTCGTATTTCTTGCGTTCCAACACCAAGTCCACCACCAACAACTCGTTCGTCTTTTATAGCGATGCTGGCAAGTGTTGCACCGGAGGCGATTCTTTGGTAAGTCGGATCATCCAGCGGATCCAAAGTAGTTTCGATAGAATCCATCCCAAATGCCTCGCCAAGAACTCGATTGAATTCGGGATAATTTACGGCGTCAACTCTCCGAATAACGTGGTCGTGACTGAGTCCCTGCCATTCCTTGCGGTTGAGAACCATGATTGGCATTCGCTTCTCGCAAACGAACCCGCGCTGCTCCAGTGATGTGATTGTGCCGGGCCAGAGATCAGCAAAGAATTCCAAACGTGGTGTCCGACTTGCCTTTCGAAAGACTGAAGTCATTTCGTCTACATTGTTGGGTGTAGCTTCCGAGGTTGGAACTGCATAGTTGATCCAAATCAAAGGATCGTCCGCGGTCAGTAACACAACGAATCCGCCAGCTTCAGTTACCTCGCGGGTCGGTTTGGTCGATTCGATCAGGGCATTTTGAATTCGAAGGAGGAAGTTTTTTACCATGGCTTTCTCGCGGCAGGAAAGAGTTCCATGTCGATCAATTCCGGATTATGTGATTCAAGTTGCTCACTCATCGTCGAATCACTGTACCACTGAGAAAAGTTGGATTGGTCATAATCTGGATATGCGAAATTTTGGTTTTGGCTGTCTGTGTCTATGCTTAGTATTGGCTGGGTGCGGTGGCAACTCAATTGCTCGAAAATATCGCATCCAACAAGATCGAGACGATATTGGGTTAGGATCAAATCAGATTGAGTTAGAGCTAAAAGAAGATAAGACCTATACGATCAATGCTGGTCCAGCACCTTGGTTTGTCGGCACCTGGAGTTTGAATGGCGATAAGCTTGAAATTACATCTTCCAATAACAACATTGGTACGACTTTTCGAGTGTTTGAAGGGAAACTGTTCCCATTCGCAGATGGCAAAGAAATACAGGGTTGGAGCTTCGTTCCCAACTAGAGTTTTAACCGTATGGCGAGGTCGCTCGTAAGGAGTCCATCGGGATCGAGTTCACTTTTGAGCTTTTGGAATTGAGGAATCGCATCGCCAAGATACTTTCTGGCATCCTCTGGCCTCAATGTTGAGTCTTTGGCGAAATAGAATCTACCGCCGGCCGCTAAGACAAGATCATTCATTTTGCGGGCTAACTCCCAAAGCTTTGTTTTGTTTCTTTTTGTGACTTTGAAGTCCAGCGCAAAAGAGTAGCCATCGACTGCATGGCTGAACAGAAACTTATCGGGCCTATGTCGCTTGAGAACGCCAAGATAAGACTCTAAATTGTATTCTTGCTGCAGACGAACTTGCTCGGCAAAGACTCGCTTGGCATGTTCCTTTGGCACGAAAGATTGGTATTGGATAAATCCGCCTGGCTCGTATGCTTTTCGCCAATCAGGGACGTAGTCGAGCAGGAAGGAAAAGCCGACGAGACCTTGTTCGTGAATTTTGTGGTTGCCAATGGTGCTGCTTGCCATGTACTTTGCCCAGTTTATGAACCTGACTCCAGGACGGTTGAAGAATTTCTTCATGACTTTCCACATCATGGACTTTGGAAAGAATCCCATGAGAAGAGGCGGTAAGTCTTGGGACTCTGGTTTTCGGCTCTTGATATCTATTCGCTCGGGATACCAGGCGGCATGAAATTGCCCTCGACCGGCTTTCCTTCCTTTGCCAAAACATTCGACCCACGAAACCATGTAGTCGGCATCGTGCTCGTATTGCTCAAACAACTCAAATTCTTCATCCCAATCTTTCGCGGCTTCGGCAAGGACTTTGAGGTTGCCGCTTGCTACATGATGCATCTGCAGCTTTGCACGGGTGATGATTCCTAAAAGTCCCGCTGAAGAAATGACCGAATAAAATCGATCGTGAGAAGGAGTGAGGGTTTCAGTTTTCCCGTTTGAATACACAACATCGAACTCAAGAATGTGTTCGCCAAACGTGCCCTGACAATAGTTGTTTTTGCCGTGAACATTCATTCCAAGTAGACCGCCGATTGTCGGGTACATGGTTCCGGTAACGACGGGTGGCCACCAACCATCTTCCAGGCAATAGCGCCAAAGGTTTTCGATGGTGACACCTGCTTCACAATCGATGATTCCGTTTTCCTTGTCCCAATTCAGGATTCGGTTCATCCGAGTGATGTCAATGACGATATTCTCAGTGCCTATACTTGCATCCCCGTAGCTTCTTCCCGATCCTCGAAGAGTGACTTTGCGCCCGGAGGAACGAGCTAGGTTGAAGATTTCGTGGATTTCCTGAGCTGTCGTTGGTCGGTAGACAAATGCGTCGGCATACTCAGACTGTCCGAATCCACTGATTCGATCGAGATGGTCAACAGAAAGTTCGGCGGAACTCATAGTTTGAGCTTGCGGAAGATTGGGCTGGGAATGCGCTTAATGATGTAGAACGCAAATCGATGAAAGAACTTGAGATAGTGTTCGCCGGTCTTGTCGAATTTTCTTACGCAAATCTCAGCGGCCTGTCGGGCAGACATTTTGCTCATCTTTATGTGTTTCGCCAGTTCTGTGTCGACGGGACCTGGCTTGATGGTACTTACGACAACACCATAACGGCATAGACGGTTCCGCATGGATTCGAGGTACGAATGGAGAAATGCCTTGGAAGCGTTGTAAACAGGTTGTAGTTGCCTTCCTCGATCGCCAGCAACGCTGCCGATTCCAACGAGTGAGCCGTGCTTTGTATTTTGGAATCGATTTGCAGCTTGGTTGCACCATGCGATTGCGCCAACCATGTTGACATTTACCATTTCCATGTCCTTGGTAAACGAGAATTCGTTGGATTCAACTTCCGGCATGACTCCGCTGTTGTAAACAAAAAGGTCAAGGCCGCCCAGTTGTTTCGTGATTTCTAGGAACAGGTCCGGAACTTCATCGGTATTGATGACGTCGTGTTCAAATGCTAGGACTTTGCCGGGGAATTCCGCGACAAGTTCATCAAGCATTGGTTTACGACGAGCAACTGCAGCGACAACTGTGCCTTGCGAAGCAAGAATTCGAACGATTTCTCGTCCAATGCCGGAGGAAGCTCCGATTATGATGGCGGTTTTAAATTTCATCGGTACAAGAAGGGTAAGGAAACGTTTTTGAGAGCAACGATTGCGGCAATGCCAAAACCAATAAAGGTGATGATGAGTTGCTTATCTTTTAGGACGAGTGATTCTGGCTCACCACTCTCGCCAGAGCCGAATACGATCACGATATAGCGAGCAATTCCGTAAAGAACGAATGGAGTTGTTAGTAGGAGTCCCGGATGTTGCCTTGCAGTTGGACTTTCGATGGAATAGACGCTGTAGGTTAATGCTGCGCATGTCGCCGAAAAGGCAACCAGCATGTCGAGAGATTGAAGCGAGTATTCCGCCAGGCTCTTTCTTGAATTCGATTGAGAACCCATGAGAATGAACTCATGTCTTCGCTTACCAAAGCCAAGCATAAGGGCAAGAGTCGCCGTACAGAGAAGAATCCAGCCGGATACTGGCTCGTTGATTGCCAAGGCACCGATAATGACTCGAATGACGAATCCCAGGGCTATACAGGCTACATCTGCCACCGATTTGTTTCGCCAAGAAAGGTTGTAAAGTACTTGAAGGGCAAAGTAGGCAGCTAGGCCGAAAACAACGTTTGTATTGCTGATGAACCCTAAGCCAAAAGACAAAAACAAGAGGAGAATTGCGAGCCCGAGTGCAAAAGAAATTGGAACTCGTCCAGAGGCGATTGGTCGATTCTTTTTGACCGGATGCCCACGGTCCTTTTCGACATCATAAATGTCGTTGACGATGTAAGTTGCTGAGGACGCAAAACACATCGCAAGAAAGGCAAGGAGTACTGCTTGAGGCGAACCCGCAGTTTCCCACCCCTTTACAAAAATGAAAGCCGCGAAAACGAAGACGTTCTTTGTCCATTGTTTAACCCGTACGACTTTTATGAGATCTATGAATGACATTCAGAAACTGTTAACCCAGTGATTTTACTGGGATAACAGTTTTGTCGGTTGTTTTGTGCCAATTTTGAGTCTAAAACGCCCAAACTGCCTTGATACTGATGCGATTTGATGTCCTCAGCGCATTTGGATCACCATAAATTAAGTAGTATTCGGCTCCTTTGAAGCCAGCGTGACGGTAACTAAAGAACAGATTTTGGTTGTTTCCGCGCATTACATAACGACTAGAAATGAGATCTTGAGGAGATATTTGGTAAGCCAATGTACCCACAGTTTGTCGCGCCGTGCCGGCGAGTTCTCGAACGGACTTATTGATAGTTAGATCAAGGTTCTTAACCAGCCGATAGCCAAACTTCATGATGTAGTAGTTGCTCGGTAAGCCATTTTGGGTTCCCCACTGATAATTCATGGCGAATTGCTTTTGGCGGTTACTGACATTAAATCCAGTCCCAACAACGGTGTAGTCATCCAACACTCCACTGTAGGTGTAACGGACTTTTGCAACTCCGATGCCGATGTCATTCTTGAGCCCGACATTGTAGGAGCCATTAAATCCATTTTCTTGGAGAACGCCATCGTATGTGCGGAATTGAGATGTTGAAAGGTTAACCCTAACGTCTCGGATTGCACCCTGCTTGATTCTCCTCTCTCGCCCGTAGTACAAGTAGCCGCCCTTTCGATCCGTCCACGGAATGAGAGCAAGGGCAGGCTTGAAATCGGGTGTGATCCACATATACTGCGCAAAAAGGAAATCACCATTTCCTTGATAAGACAAACCGAACGTACCTGCGCTATCGGATTTTGAACCTTTATCGCTTTCCATTGCTGCACTAAAGTTAAAGCCAAGTGGTCCAGTGCGACGACTGAAATTCATGCCCAGAGAAGAGTTTTCTTTACCAGTTGCGCTCGTTGTTCCAAACATTCCAACATTCGATGTTGGCGAAAGGGTCTTGTTGACATTAAAGACGGCAGCTTTGTCACCTTCAAATTTGTTCGTGTACAGAGCTCCGAAGGCAAGGGATGGAGTTGCTTGTCCATAGACTTTCGTTGCCATATCGAAATCGGTAACCCTTCGGCTATAAAACATTGAACCGAAGCCACCCATGCTGTCTCCGGCTTGAAAAAAGCCTGATCCTTCGGAAAAGAATGGTCTTGATTCGCTTAGAAACCTTTCCGTGTGGACAAAATCGATTCCGGGCACGACATCTTGAATGTTTTTGAAGTCGGGAGCAAAACTCATAACCCCGGTTACCGACGGAGTGAATGCGTATCGAGCATCCAGACCCATTCGGTTTTGAAGGATTCCGTGATCTAATTCCGGGGCGATGTAGCCCAGGAGTTGCAACTTTGCCTTTGGTGGAGCCGGAGGCTCAACGCCTTCCCAAATGCCTTGGAGTTCAGGTAGCGGGTTTTGGCGAGCATTTGCCCAACTGTAGGAGTTTTGAGTTCGACCTTGGGTGCGAACCAAGTTGATGTCCATGTTTAGCTTGTTCTTACTTGGAAGGTTTAGCATTTCCCAAGGAATTTCGATTTCGCAGATCCAACCGTCTGAAACAATTGAAGTAGCAGCCTTCCATTCGCCTCGCCATTCGCGCTTATCGGTACGACCGCCAGCAATCTTCTCCGACTTGGTGCCTCGAACATTGACGGTGAATTGGTTCAGTTGGCTAAATGTACGATTGCCAAACGCATTTATTCCAAAAGAAACAATGTCTTCTCCCTTAAAGTCGGAGTTCGGAATGACTTCCCGTCCAATGATTTTTTCGGGCTCTTTGTCTTTGCAATAAAATGCCAAATAGATACCCTTCTTGGTATAAGCCAGCCATGCTTGCGTTGCTTCATTTGGCTCTCCTCCAGTCGAACGGTCCAAGAATGTGTTAACTACCGTGGCACTTTGCCACTCGACAGGATCCAATTTTCCATCGATGACGGGTGCCTTTTCAAGCTTTGAAGCCTTCATCGTTGGGACAACATCCAATGCATTTGCATAAGCGGAAATGGAAATTATGCCGACCATGGCAACGAGCGAAGACTTGTTCATAAATGAGTCGGTTACATTTTGTAACAAATGCAACCAAGAGGATTACGGAGCCTATGGTTCAATTAGTTTCCCACCGCACACAATTGCTCAAAAGTACGATCAATCTCGACTTTGTTGTCTAGATTGATCGTAGAACATCGTAATCGGTGCCAAAATACTCGATAGGATCAAAAATGCAAACTTTAGAACAACAAATTGAAACTCGGGGATATGTTCACCCGGACAAATTAGTTTCCACAGATTGGCTCGAAGCGCACCAAGATGATTCCAGTGTAATCATCGTCGAATCAAACGAAGATTCGTTGCTGTATCCTTCTGGTCATATTCCTGGAGCCTACGAAATTGACTGGACAAGAGATCTCAATGATCCTGTTCGGCGAGACTATTTGCAAAGCGCCGAATTTTCTGCTTTGATGTCGAGAATAGGTGCAAACCCTGACTCACTAATCGTTCTCTACGGTGATAAGAACAACTGGTGGGCCACTTATTCTCTTTGGGTTCTAGAACTTTTTGGTCACACCAACACTCGAATTTTGGATGGAGGACGGCTGAAATGGGTCAAGGAGGGTCGTGATCTTTCTCGGGAAGTTCCAGCAGCAAAGAATTCGGGTTATCCGGTCGTTAGGCGTGACGATCAAACCGAAAGGGCGTTTCGAGACCAGGTAATGAGCCACTTAGAAACCGATGGAAAGCGAATTGACGTTCGATCACCGGACGAGTTTTCTGGTGCAAAGCTACATATGCCTGACTATCCGAACGAAGGCGCACTTCGAGGCGGGCATATTCCTGGAGCCAAGAGTGTTCCATGGGCAAAAGCAATCAATCCAGAAGATGGCACTTTTAAGACTTCAGAAGAACTGAAAGTAATTTACCAAGAGGGCGCAGATGCCCAGCCGGGTGATGATGTAATCGTGTATTGCCGAATTGGTGAGCGATCTAGCCACACTTGGTTTGTCCTTAAGTACTTGCTTGGTTACCCGAGAGTCAGGAACTACGATGGTTCATGGACTGAGTGGGGCAACCTGGTCGGTGTGCCGATCGAGAAGTAGTGCCGATTCCTGCAAAGCTCCAAGAGTATCTAGACGACTTGGCGATCTTTACTGATCGCCAAGACCATATTGAGTATCTGATCGCATTGTCGGATGATTACAAGCATCCTGACGCTTCGTCCTTTGTTCGATCGGAGGAGAAGAAGGTTCCGGGTTGCGAGTCTGAAGTGTTTATCGAAGCCATTCTTCTAGGAAGTTCAATGAACTATCGATTTGCGGTAGATAATCCCCAAGGGATTAGCGCAATGGCAATGGCAGCAATTTTGCAGAGTTCATTGTCTGGAGCTTCAAAAGAAGAAATCGTTGCGGTTGAAGAGGACGTTGTTTTTAAGATCTTCGGCAATGAACTTTCGATGGGAAAGAACCTTGGCTTGACCAACATGATTCGTATTGTCAAGCGATTGGCTCAATAGCACTTCACATTTAAAGTTGATTTTAGTGCGCTATTGTGAGAAACTAGCGCGGTGAAGCAATTATTCTGCATAGCTCTTGCCATTTCCATGGGAGCAACTGCATTCTCTCAAGATATTAAGCCCTGGGACAAGGCGGCTGAACGAGCCAAATATCACTCTAAGATTGTTCGAGGCATGCCCGCCTCGATGCGTGACGCATCTTATGCCAAGCGACTTTCGATGGAGGCCGACTCTCCTTTCGGCGGATTTTCTTGGCGAAATGTAGGACCAGAATCGCAAAGTGGTCGAGTTTTAACAATTGCAGCGCCGGAAAGCAAGCCAAACCAAATCTACGTAAGTTTTGCGACTGGTGGACTGTTCCGAACCGAAGATGAGGGTCAATCTTGGACATCGCTTTGGGACAATCAATCCAGTTTTGGAATTGGAGACTTTGCACTATCCAAGGATGGTCAAACGATTTGGCTGGGTACAGGTGAAGCAAATAACCAGCGAACGAGTTATTCCGGCACTGGCGTTTTTAAGTCTACTGATGCCGGCAAGACTTGGAATTTCATGGGCTTGCCCGAAAGTCACCATATTGCAAAAGTATTGATTGATCCTAAGGACGAAAATACGGTTTGGGTTTCGGTTATGGGACACTTATATTCCCAGAATCCTGAGCGAGGACTTTATAAGACGACAGATGGCGGAAAAACTTGGAATTTAGTGCTTCAGAAAGACGATTGGACTGGATGTACCGATGTCCAATTGAACCCAAAGAATAGTAAAGTCGCGATCGCGGCGATGTACACCCGGGACCGAAGGGCCTGGAACTTCTTGGAGTCTGGATCAGGAAGCGGCGTGCATCGAACCGAAGACGGAGGAAAGACTTGGCAACTAGTCAACACCCTGCCTAGCGGCGAAAACTGTGGTCGAGTTGGACTTGCATGGGGGAGATCGAATGAAAAAATTGTCTATGCGTTTGTTGAAAACCCAGGCAAGAACGGAGATTGGGATAGTGACGATGAGCGAGTTGCGAGTGATCGATTGACGTTGCGCCGATTTGCGAACCTTGATGCGGAAGTGTTTGCCGACATCGACAACGCAATGTTGAAGACGTTTTGGACCACTTACGGACCCCAGGATTCAAAACTTGAAGACGTTGTCAAGGCGGTCAAGGATAAGAAAATGACCATGGCTGAAGTTCGCGCTCTTATTGAAAAAAGGAATCCGAACGCATTTGATCCTGGTCAGAATAACGACGAATTATACAAATCAACCGACGGAGGCAAGACGTTTGCTCGGTCCAAAAAAGTTGGTGTCTTAGGCGGTTATTACTACAATGAGGTTTTTGTGAATCCATTGAATGAGAACGACGTTTGGCTGACTGGTGTACCGATCATTCGTTCACTGGACGGCGGTGTAACTTGGAAAAATGGTGCCGACAATAGTGTTCACGTTGATTTCCATGCTGTTTATTACGATCCTCGCAATGCCGGTACCGTTTGGGTTGGAAGCGACGGAGGAGCCTATGTAAGTCGGAATAACGGCAAAAATTGGTACCACTTCGAGAATCTTAGTGTCGGTCAATCGACAACATTGGCGGTTGACGATGCTACTCCTTACAACATATACACAGGATTGCAAGATAACGGAACGATGAAGGGTCCAAACACTTACATTGCTGGCGTAACCGATCCGACGATTTGGACAACAATTGGTGGCGGAGATGGTTCTTGGATAACAATCGATACTCGGGAGGATTCAAATATGGTCTATACCGCTTCGCAATTTGGGGCTCACGGTGCTCGAAATACCAAGACAAATGTCGGATATTCAGCTCGTCCTCGAACGGGACCTAATGACCCTGTTCGAGCCAACTGGATTTCTCCTCTCGTCTTATCACCTCACATTGGTGATATCGTTTACGTCGGATTTAATAAGCTATTTAGATCGTTTGATAAGGGTCGGACTTACAAGGCAATTTCACCGGATCTGACGAGAAATCGCCCTAATGGCGACGTCCCTCATTCAACGATCAAAGACGTTTCTGAAAGTCCTCTCAAGTTCGGTTTGATCTATTGTGGTGCAGACGATGGCCGGATGACGATGACCCCAGATGGCGGAAATACTTGGACAGATATTCCTACTCCACAACCTGAAAAGTGGATTTCAAAGGTCGTCGCCAGCAAGTACGATGAGAACACGGTCTATGTCTCGCAAAGTGGATACCGGGAAGATGACTGGTCTGCTTATCTTTGGAAATCTACGGATAGAGGTGCAACATGGACTTCAATCGTAGGAAACCTTCCTCACGAGACCATCAACGTTGTTCGTGAAGATACAAAGAACAAGAACATTCTGTATGTTGGGACTGACATGGGCGTTTACATCACGTTTGATGGTGGGACGACTTGGGAAACACTTCATGGCGGGATGAGCCATCTTCCGGTACATGACCTGGTCATTCAGGAAAGGGAAGACGACTTGGTTATTGCGACCCATGCCCGCGGCTGTTTGGTCTTGAATCTAAAGACGATTCGGTCGATTACTCCTGAGCTTCGAAATGAAGATTTGAAGATTCTGTCGTTAAGCGATGGAATTCGCGGATCATGGGGATATGAACGGCGGCCGGAATACAGTTCTGACATGCCGAAAGTCCCGACTGCGAAGGTTTCGTTCTATGCAAAAAATGCAGGGAAGACGAAGCTTGAAATTGTCGACAAAGATGGAAAGGTCATTCTTTCAAAGGAAGTCGAATCGATCAAAGGCTTTAACAATGCCGAGATTGGACTTCGCCTCAGCGACGAAAAGTTTGACGTGAAGAAACCAGCCAAGCCGAAGGATGGCAAGGAAGCGGTTAAGGATCCGTTCTTGGCTAACCGAGCCACCTATCTTGCTGCTGGCACCTATAAGTTCGTTGTGACAACGAACGGCAAGCGAGTCGAGAAAGACTGGAAACTGGAGTAGCTACAGAAGCTTCAAGAGATCGCGAGCATTTGCAACTGCATGTTCGCTGACGGAATCGCCCGCTAACATGCGGGCGATTTCGTTGATTCGCTCTTCTTCGGTTAGACGGATGATGTCGGTTTGGACTCGTCCGCTTGATTCGCCTTTCTGGATTCGGAAGTGTTCGTTTGCCTGACTTGCCACCTGAGGAAGGTGGCTGATGGCGAGGACTTGGTAGTGTTCGCTCAGGGCCAGTATTTTTTTTCCGACCGCCGCCGCCGCGGCCCCGCCGAGCCCAGTGTCGACTTCGTCAAAAATAAGGGTCGGAACTCCTGCCCGACCAGCAAGAGCGCTCTTCATTGCAAGCATGACCCGGCTAATTTCTCCACCAGATGCAATCTTGGCGAGAGGTTTGAGCTCCTCGCCAGCGTTTGCACTAAAAAGGAACTCAACAAAATCAGCACCTTCCAGAGTTGGATCAATCGGCTTGATTTGAACCTGAAATTGGGTTCGTTCCATCGAAAGTTCAGCCAAGTGCTTTTGGACATCCTGGGCAAAGTTTTTTGATTTCGAGGTTCGCAAATTGGTGAGTGCTTGTGACTGGTCTCTCAGAATCGAACGAGCATCCTGAAGTGTCTTGAGCAGGGTTTCTTCGCTGGCTTCAATATCGGTGAGATTGTCCAGTTCCGCTTGGGCGTTGTGAAGGAAGTCCAGAATTTCATTTTCAGTTTCCCCGTATTTTCGCTTCAATTTTTTGAGCCCATCAAGCCTTTCGACGGTCAATTCTAACGAGGCGGGGTCAATGTCGATTTTGTCCAGGTAGCTTTGAAGGTTGTGAATACCTTCCTGAAGAAGCTCTAGTGACTCGACTAAATCAGTTACGTCAATGGAATCATCGATTTTGGCGATATCCTCGGCTTCTTTTAGCCCGATCGCCACAAGGTCACGAGCATTAATTTCGTCCTCAGAAAGGGAAGCCAGGGCCCTTTGCGCCGCACTAGAAATCTTTTCCGCGTTTGCCAGTCTCGCTAACGAGTTAACTAATTCCTTTTCTTCTCCTTCGACGACGCCAAAAGAGGAAATTTCTGTTACTTGAAAAGTGAGCATGTCCACTCGTTGTTCTCGTTCTTGAATGCCGCGTTGGAGAGCCTCGTACTTTCGCTTTGCGTCTTGCCAGTGGTTGAATTTAGTACCGACCTCAATTTTGAGATTCGATACCTCAGATCCGATCCAAGCATCGAGGTACCTAATGTGAGTTTCCTCGTTTAAAAGGGCTTGGTGCTGATGTTGGCCGTGCAGGTCTACGATCTGGGCTCCAATTTCGCGAAGAACTGAAACTGGAACAGGCTTGTGATTGATCCTTGCTTGTGACCTTCCTTCGGCAAACACGTCTCGTTGAATGTAGATAACACCTTGTTCGGACTCAATTCCAAGTTCTTCGATGGCTTTTAGAATGGATTCGTTCTGAGATAAGTCGACAACAAGCTGGACCGACGCTTTTGTGGCACCAGTTCTAACTAGTTCAGTGTCCGCACGTTCCCCGAGGCAAAGTTCTAACGCATCAATGAGTAGAGACTTT
Source organism: Armatimonadota bacterium (assembly GCA_031430115.1). GTDB lineage: Bacteria > Armatimonadota > Fimbriimonadia > Fimbriimonadales > Fimbriimonadaceae > Fimbriimonas. The sequence goes on from JANPAV010000153.1 coordinate 29,636, forward strand.
CCGGCGCCGGTTTCTCCAGTTAATGCGGTAAACCCGTCGAGAAAGGAGACGCTTGCCTTTTGAATGATTGCGAGATTCTCAACGTGTAGTTCGGTGATCATACTGCCTCAGGAGCTGGCTTTTTCGCGAATCGAGCCTTGAAGCGATCAAACCAAGCGGCAACTTCTTCGCCTTCATAAAACGAGAGATATAGTGTGGACATGAGGTACCCGAACAAAGGAATATTCATCGAGTAATCAATGTATCCGTGGAGCATCAATCCGGACAAGAGCACCCATTTCCGTAGGGGTTTGAACCAGACTAACGTGGCAAGCGCAAATTCAACTGCTAATGTTCCCCAAGTCGTAAGATACACCATCGGAAATTGATTGAAAAATGCTGGAACTGGAAATCGATCGAATTCATGCAATCTGGCTGGATACCATGTAGCGGATCCACCCTTCCAAAGATGTCCAAACCACTTTGCCCAAGTAGTGGTGAAGTAAATCAGGCAGCAATTGTAGGCTATGAGTCGCTGAGGCCATAGGGATACCATCGGTGGAATTGCCGGTGCAATTCCCTTACGGAGAGCAATAAGGCGATCGAGCGAGAATGCTGCGCCAGATGGAGCAATTGCCATATAGATCGCAGAAATTCTTACAACAGTGTCTCCACCGTGAAGAATTGAGGTGTTTCGGTGATGCAGCGTAATGGCCCCGATGGCAAGGCAAATTGAAGCTACTCGAGTAAACAGCCCTAGGCTGGTGAGGAGAGCCGCAATTAATACAAAGATGTTAAAGGCGACCAGAACTCGATAATCTGTGACTCCGTGTAGTGGATCAATTCTCGGATAGTGGATGCTTCCATCTTGGACCAAATAAACATCCTTGTTCATTGCCAATGAACCCATCCACCCTGGATAGTAACCCTGCTCAGAGTAGAAGTCCTTGAAGAAGACCGAGATCATCGCGAAGTTGATAAAGATCAGCCCGCCCATGATCGCGCGAAAAACTCCCATCGTGACCGGGCTTCCGTATTTAAACCAATAGTTGTACAGAATCTTAATGGATTCCAAGCTTCCACCCCTTGTCCATAAAAAGTTTGTGCTGATCGACTACGTACGTGAAGAAAGGGTACGACCCATAAGGCGGTTCGGTTGGCGTTTGCTTGTCATGTCTCATCACTTCTTGAAAGTGCCGGAATAGGGTGACACTAACCGGTGGGCTGGATTGATCTGTTGCGGTTTTAAGGGCAATTGCTTGAGCAAATGGAGACCAGAAATAGGGGTTTTCTTCTAAATTCACCCGCTCGAAAAACTTTCGGTATCTCTCCTGCATAAATTTGTCAGGGATTGAGGAGGTTTTCATCCTCGGATATTGGAACATGGTTTTTGTTCCGTCAAGAAATGTTACTTCTGCATCACCCCAAATATCGGTTTGAGCGGGATCTGGAGCAAACATATCCCAGTACTGCCAAAAACCGGTCGGATACAAATAGCCGTAAAAAACGGCCCATTGCTTCATTTCCCGAACGTTAAATGCAAGCAAGGCATCGCTGCCACGAGGACTGACTTTTCCAGACAGGACATCGTTGCTTGGCTTTGGCAGGGCATAGATCGTAATCGCAACAATGTGATACGCAACGAAAGCAACCACTACCGGATGAACCTTGGGCACAACTGCTGGGACAGGTGTCACAGCAGTTGATGCCTTTACTTTGTCTTTGACCGCAGATTTCTTCGCCGCAGTTTTTTTTGCCACGGAAAGATTCTACTGCTGAAGTTCAGCAAGAATGTCTTTCAATTCTTCTCTCATGTCAGGATTTTGGCTGACAACTTGATTAATCTGCTCCGCTATTTGCTTTGCTTCTTCCACGTGTCCGGCTCGCTTGGCAGCAATACCTAAGTTAATGAATATTCCAAAGCTCTGTTGATTATTCGAAAAGGCATATTGCAAGAATTGCCATGCTTCTTCGTGCTTTTCTTGGCCATTGAGTGCTTCTCGGAGCTCGCCATAAGCTGGTTCACAGCCCGGGAATATCTCAAGAAGTTGCTTTGCGGCGGCTTCAGCTTCAACATGGTCACCGAGTTTGTTAAATGCTGAACTGAGGACAGCCCACATCTTCCAGTAATCAGCCAGCCAATTTTTGAGCGGCTTCAGATCCCGAATCGCTCCTTCCGCGTCTCCGGCAGCAAGCTTTTCTTGCGCTAATTGAACGCTTTCAACTCGCTTTGGTTGCTCCAGTTCAATGAGCCAAGCTTGGGTGTTCGCCCGAGTGTTTGGATCTGGATTCGACTTGAGAATTGTTTGAAGTACTTGTGGAACTTCGAATTCACGATCGGCAGCTTGCAAAGTTTGTGCATATTCGACCAGCATTGGAACATCGTTTGGTGAAACGTCGATGCAGTCTTCGTAAAAGTCCATAGCTCGGTCAAGGTCATCGTTTTGAGCCAAATAAGGCGCATAAAATCTCTTGATCAAAAGGTTATCTTCGAGAACTTCGAGGCCAGTTTCAAAGGCTCGCTCACCTTCTTCTTTTTTGCCGTTTTGGATGAGAGAAGTTGCATATTTTGCATGGGCATTTGCATTTTGACTATCAGCATCAATGATTCCTTTCCAAAGAGCAGGCACTTCATGGATTCGACCAGTAGCACTGAGAACTCCAGTCAAAAAGTCCATGCTTGGTTTCTCTGGTCCTTCCATTTCAATAGCTTTTTTGAAGTTTCGTTCGGCATTTACAAACATATTCATGCTTGCCTGAGCGTTTCCGAGACGATTGAGGATCGCGGGATCTTCTGGATTTAGCTGAGTAGCCTTTTCGAAATAGTCAATTGCCTTTGGCATTTGGTTGGCGGCTTGGAAAAGCTCACCCAATGCAAAGAAGGCGCCAAAATCTTCAGGCACGAGTTCAGTTGCTTTCACCAAAGTTTGTTCGATTAACTCAAATGTTCCAATTTGGTAGGCGGTACAAGCTCGGCAAAGTCCAACCAGCACTTGATATGGACCATCAAATTCTTTATCGCCTTCGACAGCTTCAATCAATGTCGCGATGGCACCTTCGGGGTTGAATTCCCGTGCAACCATTCCGTTAGCTTGCTGGATATAGTTCAGCGCATCGTAGCCTTCTAAGAACTTGAGGAATACTTCTGGATTGTCGGTTCCATATTCCATGGAATCTCCAGCTAAATTCTCAGACAGAGAAATATCTGCTTTAGCCGCAAGCTTTTTGACAAGCATATGGAGGACATCAAAAACATTTTCAGGTGCGAACGGATATGTTTCGACTTCGCCACCCTCTAAGTTGTCTTTCATTGTGTATCGAACATTTAGCTCGAGACCATTGTCGGTATTTTTAACAAGACCATCAACGGCTAGATCAACGGCAGATTGTGAGAACAGATCTTTAAGCTGATCAGGCTCAATCATCCCGTCAGAAATATTGACGAATGCGGTTCTGGCAACTCCATCTTGTTCGACCTGAGTCAAGAATGAAACGGACTGAATATCTGCTTCAGTGTTGCTTCTCAGTTGGTCGGCAACAAATGCAGAAATTTGCCTTCCTATTTGGGGTTTTGTACCCTCTCCAGCATTTAACGGTAAGACAGCAACTTTTAACACGACTGATAGTGTACCGGGCGAGTAAAATTTGTCGCGTGAAAGCGATCGCAAAGACGCGACCGGAAGCCGGCGTAGAAATTATAGAAGTACCTGAACCAATGGTTCGAGCTGGTTGCGTCAAGATCAAACTTGAAGCTGCCTCAGTGTGTGGGACTGACCTACATATCTATAACTGGGACCCCTGGGCTGCTGGTCGAATAAAACCACCAAGAATTATTGGACATGAATTTTGTGGGTCGGTCGTTGATGTTGGCGAAGGCGTAACCGAGCGATCCATTGGTGACTTTGTCTCAAGTGAGAGTCATATTGTTTGTGGGCATTGCCTCCAGTGCAGAATGGGTCAAGCTCACGTCTGTGTCAACACTCAGATACTTGGCGTTGACGTTGATGGTGGATTTGCCGAATATGCCGTGATTCCCTGGGAGAATGCGCGCTTGACTCCAAAGTCGATTTCTCCGTTGATCGCAGCATTTCAAGATGCTTTGGGAAATGCGGTTCACACAGCGATGTCGGGTCCAATCGAGGGCCGAACGGTACTCATCACCGGTATGGGTCCTATTGGCCAGTTTGCGGTTTCAATTTGTCGAGCCCTTGGCGCCAAGGCCGTATATGCGACGGAAATAAGTGAATATCGAGCTGAAATCGCGAGAAAGGTTGGTGCAGACCAAGTCTTTAATCCAATTCAAGTTAATGTTGCGGATGAGTTAGCCAAAATCCATCCTGAAGGTGTTGATTGCGTTCTCGAAATGTCAGGACATCCTTCTCAACTTAGCTTGGGAGTGCAAGTTGTAAGGCCTGGAGGCCGAATTTCGCTACTCGGCGTTTATGCCGACGTATCGCAATCGATTAATATGAATGACCTTATTTTTAAAGGCATTGATATTCACTGCATCGTCGGAAGAAAGCTCTGGCAAACTTGGGATCAAATGTCGGAGTTGCTTTCCAGTGGAAAATTAATTCTTGACCCAGTAGTTACTCATGTCATGCATTACACTCAGTTTCAAGACGCAATGGAGCTTATGAAAGCCGGGAAAGCGGGCAAAGTTGTTTTTAAATTTGACGGCTAGGCGGCGCTTTACTTCGATTCAAAAAGTCCAGAATTTAAGTTTCCAGCAATCTTATCGAGTGACCATTGGAGTTCAGCGTCAAGGCTGGCTCCAATATTGGAACGAAACGTCTGCAAGTCTAACTTCAAGGGTCTACCTCCGAGATTAGCCAATGCCCGTTGGGCTTGCCCATAGCTTCCATTGGAGTGTTCTTCAATCGATGAAGCAACGCCAGTACTGGTCCAATCGGCAATAACCACTGGGCGATGTGCTCGGATTGCATTCGAGGCTCCCAGCCACGAACCACCTTGACGATATCTGGCCGAGCAAACGACAGTCATATGCCCAAATGCATAGATCAAATTATTTCGTTCCATTGCTCGGGCAGAACTGAAAGACTCACTTGGACCGCAAGCCGAAATCGCATAACCCCATAAGTCTGGTGGTATGTTTTTTATGCCGTGAGGAAGAATGTGCACTACTTCGCTTCCTGCCCCAAGTGCTGCTCTTCCAAAAGCCGAGTCGCAGCCCGCAGCTCCACCAGAGACCGCCAAATAGCCATTGGTTGCGGTCCAACGGCCAACTTCCGTGGCAATTGCCAGTCCAATAGAAAGAGGAACTCGGCACCCGACGGCGGAGATACTTATTCTTTCCGTATCATCGTTGTTATTCCAAGGCTGGATTTGACGAAGACCGGGTTCACTGATCCATAGAATTGGCGGTGCGCTATCACCAAGATTTGTCTTAAGGATTTTTGGATAACAACTGCACCCTAGCGTTATAATTTTTCCGCTTTCAAGTTGCTTTTGTGCCCCTTCTAAGGTCGCTTCATTACTGAGGTAGATAGCTTCTTGGTTAAAGTTGTCTTTTTGAAGTGCTTCAATTACCTCAAACCATGACAATTCCCTATCTACATCCATATTCTGCCTTAGGCACGAGAGGATCAACGACGGTCGGGCAACACGGGCTAAGGAACGTATATCAGTTCCACCGTAGAGAGCCGCCACAACTGTACTGAGCATCTGCATAGTAGTAATCTGTCGGTCATAATATCACATTTTATCACAGGAATACTGCTCAAATTCTTAGTAAACTGCCCAATGCCACCACGATGTTAAAACACTCTGACTTAACCCTGAGACGAATTAGTCTCTTTCTCAAAACCGAGTTAAAGCCAAGGATATTTGGAGCGCGCGAGTCGCTCTTGATTGAAATCAATTCAAATCCTTGCAAAAATCAAAAGGAAGCTGAAAAAGGACCATGGGAAGTAATTGAAAAGGGATTCGAGTATGGTCCGGCATATTCAACATTTTGGTTTAGGTTGTCGGGAAAAGTGCCGAAGGATTGGGCTGGTCATGAGGTTGTCGTCCATGCCGAGATTGGCAGTGAACGAACACTGTGGAAGGACAACTCGCCATTTCGAGGCGTTGACTATGAGCACACAGACTTTGGTTTTCTGACTGGTGGAACACTCCCAACTGAAGGGCCGGTTGATGGTGGCGAAAAAGTCAGTTACATCATTCAGGCTTACACCAAGAATCCGCAATGCCGTGTGCACCTCAAAGAATTGCCTCGACAAGATAAGGTGGAAAAAGTTGAATTTGCTGACTTGGTGGTGGTAAATAACAACGTAAAGACCCTTTATTTCGATCTGGATTTTGCCCTAAACCTGTTGGAGTCACTTCCCCAAGATGATCCGGGGTTTCATACCGTCCTGAGATCCCTCAATGACGTGGTGAACTTCTTTGCCAAGGATGGTGAAGAGTCGATCCAACGAAGTCGAAAAGTGATCAAGGACGCTCTTGGGAGCCTAAACTCTGAATTTAAACACACAATATATCCGGTTGGTCATGCTCATTTAGATACTGCTTGGCTGTGGCCAATTTCAATTACGAAAAAGAAGATGGCCCATACAACAGCGACTCAATTGTCGCTCATGGAGAAGTATCCAAACTATGTGTTTGTCCATTCTCAGGCAAGTCAGTACGAGTGGTTAGAACTTGAGTATCCCAAACTTTTTGAGAGAGTCAAAGGCGCTATTATTCGGGGGCAATGGGAGCCAGTAGGTTCCATGTGGGTTGAAGCTGATTGCAACTTAACCGGCGCTGAATCCCTTATTCGTCAGTTCCTTTACGGCAAACGGTACTTTAAGGAAAAACTAGGATATACAACTCACGATATGTGGCTACCGGATGTGTTCGGCTATTCGGCAGCCTTGCCACAAATACTCGAAAAGTTCAATATAAGCTACTTTCTGACTCAAAAAATCAGTTGGAATCAGTTCAATAAGTTTCCCCACCATACGTTTTGGTGGCAAGGAATTGACGGAACAAAAGTTTGGTCCCACTTCCCGCCAGCAGATACATACAACGCTTCATGCGAGCCCAAAGAAGTAATTCAGTCGGTCAAAAATTACAAAGATCATGCCCGGGCGGAGAACTCTTTGTATGTTTTTGGGCACGGTGATGGTGGAGGCGGACCAACTGAGCGACACATGGAATTTATTAAGCGTGGAAGGTTGGCGCCAAATTATCCCGAAGTGATGTTCGGCAAGAAAGCAATAGATTTTTTCCGCGAAGCCAAAGCTAAGAGTAAAGATTTGATGACGTGGGTCGGAGAACTCTATTTGGAACTCCATCGAGGAACTTATACAAGTCAGGCGGCAAATAAGAAATCAAATCGCTCATGTGAGTTCCTACTGAGGGATGCAGATTGGCTGAGCTGTTTTACCGGAAGCAATCATCCATCGAAAAAGCTCGAAGATGCTTGGAAGCTCGTGCTTCTTAACCAATTCCACGACATCATTCCAGGTTCCTCGGTAAACGAAGTCTATGTGGACAGTAAGGTCGACTATGAGGCTGTTGAGAAAGCCGGGAAAGAAGTGATTCAGGAGTCATTGGTTCAAATTTCAAAGAACCTTGATTCGTCAGGGTTTGGCAAGCCAATTGCTGTCTTTCAAAATGGTAACGTTCCAACTCAATCTGCAGTTGAGTGGACGAGTGAAGAAATTCCGGTGGGAATTAAAGTAGGTGATGAATTCCTGCCCACTCAACTTGTCGAAGAGTTTGGCGAGCGAAAACTGATTTTTGAAACTCCCCAAGATGCTCTTAGTGCGGTTGCAATTGGCGATTTCAAGGATTTTGGAAGTCCGATCAAAAACCGATTGAAAGCTTCAGCGAGGAAAATTGAGAATGATCAATTTTCGGTTCGATTCGATGTAAACGGAAATATTTCTTCGATTCAAAGTCTTGAAGACGGAACGGAATTTGTCGAGCCAGGAAAGCTTGCCAATGTCTTTCAGTTGATGGAAGATAAGCCGCTATTTTGGAGTGCATGGGATGTGGATGTTTATGCCTATGAGACAATACAGGACTTGCTTAAAAGCGATAGTGTAGAAATTGTTGAAAAGGGGCCCGTTCGAGTTGCGGTTGAAATCGTCAAAAAATTCGGGAATTCAACAATTCGGCAACGGATTTCCCTTGGTCCAACGCCCGGTATTCGATTTGATACCGAGATTGATTGGCATGAAGAAGACAAGATGCTCAAAGTTGCCTTTCCGGTTAATATCAACGCCGCTAAAGCCAATTTCGAAATTCAGTTTGGAAATGTGGAGCGACCAACGCATTACAACACAAGTTGGGATATGGCGAGGTTTGAAGTTTGTGCTCAGAAATGGGTTGATTTGAGCGAAGGAGACCTTGGAGTTGCACTGCTCAACGATGGTAAGTATGGACACGATATTAACGGAAACCTGATGAGAATGTCGTTGCTTCGAGCACCAAAGGCGCCTGATCCGATGTGCGATATGGGCATTCATCGATTTAGTTACGTTTTGTTGCCTCACTTCGGCCCCTATAACTATGCTGATGTTGTTCATGCGGCATATGCCCATAATTCCCCTTTAAGGTACGCGTTCATTGAGCCAACATCGGGTTCGGCAGAACAAATGGATCCACTCGTAACCTGTGATGATCGAAACATTGTTATTGAAACCGTCAAGAAGGCTGAGGATTCAGATGATCTGATCGTAAGGCTGTATGAATGTCACAACAGTCGAGGGCATGCAGAGCTGTATTGCATTAATATCCCAAGTGAAGCCGTTATTTGCGACCTCGAAGAGAACGAAATCGGCGAATTGGAAGTCTCTGATGGTCTGGTCCAGTTTTCCTACAAGCCGTTCGAGATCATCACGATCAAGTTGAAACGATAGCCATGATTGCCACCCTTGCCTGTCTATTCTTTATGAAATCTGACCTAGTAGAAGTGGTCGAGGGCAATTTGCCAATAGTATTTACTGCCCCTCACGGGGGCACCAGTGCTATTCCTGGTGCGGCAGCGCGAATCAATAAGTCTTTGCCTGGATTCGTGACGGTGAATGATACAAGGACGGATACCTTGGCTCGCGAAACCGCTCTCGAAGTTGAAAAATACTTTGACAAAAAGCCTTGGGTCGTCATTGCAAAGTTTTCGCGAAAGTACGCCGATGTGAATCGCCCGGCGAAGTTTGGGGCGGAGTCTGACGCAGCTAGGGAGCAACACAAGTTGTATCACGAGGCAGTCCGGCATGCGGTCGATTCTGTAAGGGCAAAATTTGGGAGAGGAATTCTGGTAGATTTTCACGGTCAAGCCGCGGAAAAAGAATTTGTTTTTCGTGGAACTCAAAATTTGAAGTCAGTTGGTGTTGTATCCGATGAGATGCTTTCGGGAGAAAAGTCTTTTTTGAGAGTTCTTGAAAAATTGGGCGTAAAGATTACGCCGGATGCTAGTCATGCTCGTGATAAGGAGCATCCTAAGTTTAATGGCGGTCATACGATGCAAACGTATGGTTTAGCGCAGGCAAACGGAATATTCGCCGTCCAGCTTGAGTTTGGTAGCTCTTACCGATCGGTAAAAGGAATTCCAGAAACTGCGAAGAAGGTTGCGGAGGCAATGAAAAGCCACGTTGATGCTTTCTTTAACTCTAACCAATGAATTTGTAGCCGACTCCACGAACGGTTTGAATTCGGTCGGTAGCATCAGGTGTAGTTGCTAGGCGCATTCGTAGCCATCGGACATGAACGTCTACCGTTCGGCTGGTGACGTAGGCGTCTTTGCCCCAAATTCGGTCGAGAAGTGCTTCACGAGAGAAGACTTGTCCAGCGTTTTTGGCCAAGAAGAGCAAAAGGGCAAATTCCTTAGGTGAAAGGGTTAAAGTCTTGCCATCAAGTGTTGCTTCGTGAGTTCGTGGGTCTATTCGGAGGTCGCCACGCTCTACGAGCTCTTGGATGGTTTCGTTTCCTGATCTGCGAAGAATGGCTCTTACCCGGGCAACCAACTCGGTCATATTGAATGGCTTGACAACATAGTCGTCGGCACCCATTTCGAGACCCATAATTCGATCTTCTTCTGAGGCTCGAGCTGAGACAAAAATGATCGGAGTTTCGTTTTCTCGCCGGACTGCCTTGCAGAAGTCGTGTCCGCTGCGATTGGGCAGCATGATGTCGAGAATGACTAGGTTTGGCTTCACTCGCTTAAACAGTCTCATCCCGTCTTCTGCCGTTTCAGCCGTAAAAGTGTTAAAGCCTTCCTTTCGGAATTTATTTTCTAGCGTTTCTATGATCGCAATTTCATCATCGACAATGAGAATTGTCATGCTTCCTTTCCCCTGCTTGACTTTTTCAAGTTGATCCATTGCTGCCATATTGTTCTTAGCGACCCCGCTAGGAACAGTTTTAACATGACATTATTAAGGGATCGTAAAGGTTACGATCCAACGGCCATGATTTCTACATTGGCACGAGGGACCGTAACTTCTTCTCCTGAACCTATTTTTGCTCTCAAAACCCTGACATGAGTACCAGATTCCAGGGTCACTAGTTCGGCGGGTAAGTCGGTGACCGATCCGATCATTCCAAAGAATGGTTCTCGGATAATTCGAATCTGGCTTCCAACTTCAAGTGCTAGTGCCTTTTCTTCGTGAGCCGCATTCCCTGCATGTGGTGGATCCGGAACAATGATTTCTGGTCGAATTACGCCGGCCCGAATTTGGGTTGACCCATTGAGAGATGCTACTAATCCTTCTAAAGATTTAAGCAGTTCGAAGGTTCGGTTAGCCATTGGCAAGAACCCGAATCCTTCGGTAATGATTAGAGACAAATTTATTTTCTCTGTACCGGTAATGGCTACGCCTATGTCGTAACCAAGGAATTCAATGAGATCACTATCTTTAAGCCCACCAGCAATAATTCCTGCCGCACCGACCTTTGAGGCTTTTTTGATGGCTGCTGCTGTCATACCAGATCCTCCAATGAGAATTTTTCCTTGGTCGTCGTCTTTGATATTTCCTTCGTCCAGTAGTTGATCTGGTCCACTGACAGCAACTCGAATTTTGCCTTGGCGCTCACCACCGACTCCGAAGATTCCTTGGATCATGGCGCAACGAGTTTCGATAATGGCCCCTTCTTCTGGCATCACCTCAACGATTGTGCCTTTTATATAAGCATCGATTTCAATGGGAATGGATGGCTCACGTACCAAAGCATTTCCCGTGATATCGCTGTAGGACTCTAGAGTTCCAGTGAAGTCGCAGACCGCGATCGGAGCCTTGAACAGGCCAAACATTTTTTTTCCTTCGGCAATTACTTGGCCGGCCTCAACTGGAGAACCTAGTTCGACTTTCATGAACTGGGTTACATCCTTTGCTTCTACGCCTAGTTGGTCGGCCAGCTTTACGTTTTGAAGTGCTCCTGGGAGCATTGCTCTTGCTACGGGGCTTTTCGGATCGACCGAATCACCAACTTTGACAAGAACTTCTCCCTTAATTGGAAGTCGTCGAGTACGACGAACGACGATGTCGCTACTTACTGTTAGCCCTGGTGTATATGCGCTGCCCAAACCTTTATGTCCTCAGAATCTGGACAAATTGTACTTGATGTTAGGCGTCGCGGTCGCTACTGTGACCAGGGAAGAGTTTAGCTTCCGGGTCAAGATAAGTTTTTGCATAGCAAACGGCAGTCGCCGCTTCGCCAACACCAGTTGCAATGAGCTTGAGTTTCGTTCCGTAGCTTGCCACGTCTCCCACAGCAAATACTCTTGGTAAATTGGTTTCAAATCGTTCGTCAACTTTGATTTGATTCTTTTCGATTTCTAACCCCCACTCTTTGAGCGGTCCAAGGCTCGATTTAAATCCAATGTTCACACAAACTTCGTCACATGTAAAGTGTTCAAGTTCCTTGGATTGAGTGTTTTCCAGAGTTAAACCCGTCAGATGATCAACGCCGTGAAGTTCCTTTACAATATAGAAAAGCTTCATTTCAACCGAACTAGCCTTGACTTTGGCAACGCTGTCTTCGTGGGCTTTGAACCCATCCCGACGATGAATCAGAGTGATTGTTTCAGCAATATCTTGGAGGTCCATGCACCAATCAAAAGCGCTGTCTCCTCCCCCAACGATTGCCAATTTCTTTCCCGTGAAAATGCTTCGATCCCGCACCCCATAGTGAATTCCCTTGCCGGCGTATGACTCTTCGCGTTCGACTCCGATTTTGGTTGGTTGAAAGGCCCCTGGCCCAGCCGAAATAATGATTGTAGAAGTTTCGAGTTCTAGACCCTTGTCCGTGATGATCGTGTAAGAATCACCATTGTTAACCAGGGTTTGGGCAGTGTTATCTAGAACAAGCTTTGGGTGAAATTGGCTGACTTGCTCAACCATTGCCCTGGCCAAATCCTTTGCGAGAACTTTCGGGAATCCTGGCATGTCGTAAATGTATTTTTCTGGGTAGAGCGCGGTTAACTGTCCACCGAGCTCGGGAAGAGAGTCGATGATTCGGACAGACATGCCTCTTAACCCAGCATAAAAAGCGGCGAAGAGGCCACAGGGACCTCCTCCAATCACGGTTACATCAACTTTGCTCATTCGCATTAGGAGTGGCTCAGCATCGAACCTAACGTAGTTTACTTCAATGTGATTTCGAACCTAGGCTATCCTGCTTTCTTTCGTTGAGCCAAAGCTTCAATAGAAGAAAATTCGTTAGAAAGTTGTAGATTTCCTTACAAAGTCCTTTCCCTTTTCTAGTGAAATTAGGTTACAATCCCTCAATCACACTTGGGAGAGTGTGTTTTCCTGCTGAGAGTTCAACATGGCAATGCCACGTGTTTCAATGATAGAGTTTCTTATTCAGAAAGACTTTCTGACTAAAGAGCAAGCCGATGAGGCAACTAAGGTTTCGCAACAGACCAATTCGTCCTTGGAAAAGGCAATTGTTCAACTGGGATTCTGTGGAGAAAGGGAAGTTCTCCAAGCCAAAGCACAGGAGGCTGGCCTCGGATTCGCCGATCTCGATCGGATGACGATCGATTCTAGTGCCCTAAACGTCGTCCCGGAAAGGATAGTTAAAAACCATAGTGCGATCCCTGTTCGAAAGGACGGGAATACCCTTTGGGTCGCCATGTCAAATCCGAACAACGTTTCGGCGATTGACGATTTCCGAATTGCTTCGGGTTGTCGGGTTGTGCCAGTTTTGGCAGTTCCCGGCGCAATTGACGATGCAATTCGAAAGAATTATGGTGGCGGCACCGTTGTTCAGGCAGTTGCCGAGACGACCAACAAGCCAGCGAGTGCTGATTTTGCAAGGATTATGGCTGAGGCTGGAGTCAAGCAAGGTCGGGATGCCGATGCTGCTTTGGACGATGGTCGCGAAGATGATACGACAGGCGCAGATGCCGCACCGATTATTAAGCTAGCAAGCGCGATTATTCAGCAAGCGATTTCAGACCGAGCATCTGACGTTCACATTGAACCAGGCGTTCGATCGATTCGAGTTCGATACCGTGTTGACGGTGTACTGATGGAGGCAATGACGGTTCCTCGGAACCTCATGGCACCTCTTATCAGCCGCTACAAGATCATGGCGGATATGAATATTGCGGAGCGTAGAATCCCGCAAGACGGTCGTATCGAAGTTAAGTCAGGCAACAAAGAAATTGATCTTCGCGTAAGCTCAATTCCAACTCCGTTCGGGGAGAAGATCGTTATGCGAATTCTCGATAAGACCACGGTTATGATTGGTCTTGAGAAAATTGGCTTTACTGAAGAAAATCAAGTTCGTATTGAAGAACTCGTCAGCCAGCCGAACGGTATGTTCCTTTGTACCGGTCCTACGGGATCCGGAAAGACCACGACTCAGTATTCGGTTCTCAATAAATTGAATACGGTTGGGGTAAACATTATTACGGCAGAGGATCCGATTGAGTATCAGCTCAATGGAATCGCTCAGGTTCAGATGAACCGAAAGGCGGGACTGACGTTTGCGACCGCACTTCGAGCCTATCTTCGACAAGACCCAGACATCATCATGGTTGGTGAAATGCGAGACCTTGAGACGGCTGAAATTGCGATTGAAGCGTCTCTTACTGGTCACTTGGTACTTTCCACACTTCACACCAACGATGCTCCTTCGGCTACTCTTCGTATGATAGACATGGGCGTTGAGCCTTATTTGATCGCAGCGACCGTCATCGGAGTTCTCGCTCAACGACTTGGTAGAAAGATTGACGTTGACAATAAGGAGACATACGAAGTAACCCAAATGGACCTTCGGCGATTCGGTTTTAACGTGACGAATCCTGATGAATTGGTAACCCTTTATCGAGGCGTTCCAGCCGAATATAACCGAATGACTGGCTATCGAGGTCGAACCGGTTTCCATGAATTAATGGTAATGAATGCGGAAATCGCGGAACTTGTTGTTCGCCGTGCCCCTCTAAATGATGTTAAAGAGGCAGCAAAAGCTGGTGGTATGCGAGAGTTACGCGAAGACGGTCTTTACAAGGTTCTTCAAGGAGTCACGACTCCAGAAGAAGTTATGCGTGTCGTATTTACGGCAGGTTTCTAGGTACTAAGCAAGAGCAAAAATGCAGAACGATCCATCCAGACAAAATCAAGGTGCTCCTCCTCAAGGCGGCGCACCGCGTCCACAGATGTCGGCTCCACCTTCCCAGCTAATTCCTGGCGGCGGTGACGATTGGAAGTCAAAAATTGATACTATCAGCGGTATTCCTAATGACGAAAAGCCATTAGGCCCAAGGGCAACCGTCGATGATCTTCATATTGATGAGCTTCTAGGCATTTTGGTGGACATGAATTGTTCAGACCTTCACATTTGTCAACAGTCGCCACCCATTGTCCGTCACGATGGAAAGATTAAGCGTCTTAACTACGATGTCTTTATTCCGGAAAACATTCAGCGAATAATGTACGAAGTCATTTCCGATGATCAGATTCAACGATTTGAAACAACCCATGAATTAGACTTTTCCTATTCGCTACCGATTCCTTTCCATTTGCGTGTTCCTGGTGGACCGACCGCCCGAGCCCGATTCCGGGTGAATTTGTATAAGGATAAAGGAGCGTGCGCAGCCGCGTTTCGATTGATTTCATCCAAGATTCCGACGGTTGAAGACCTCAAATTACCGTTAGTGTTGAAGAGTCTTACCGAAAAGCCTCGTGGTTTGATCTTGGTGACCGGACCAACCGGTTCTGGAAAGTCAACGTCGCTTGCCGCGATGATCAACCACATCAATCTTAATCATGCTCACCACATTATTACGATTGAAGATCCGATTGAATATCTCCACGAGCACAAACTAAGTGTCATCAACCAACGTGAGTTGGGAATGGACACAATGAGCTTTGGGAATGCTCTTCGGGCGAGCCTTCGTGAAGATCCAGATATCCTACTGGTTGGTGAAATGCGGGACGTTGAGACGATATCGCTTGCGATCACTGCGGCAGAAACAGGACACCTTGTTTTTGCTACACTTCACACCAACAACGCAGCAGAAAGCGTTGACCGAATGATTGACGTTTTCCCTCCGGGACAACAAGAGCAAATTCGTGTTCAGCTTTCGAACAACTTGGTTGCAATTATTTCCCAGCAACTCCTGACTCACGCAAGTGGAAAGGGACGTGTGCCGGCAAATGAAATTATGGTTGCTTCCCCTGCTATTCGGAACCTTATCCGAGAAGCAAAAACTCACCAAATTACATCCATGATCCAAACTTCGGCAAATATGGGAATGTTTACAATGGATCAATGTCTTCGCGACCTCTATCTAAAGGGATGGATCAGCCTCGAAGATGCCATGTCTCGATGTACCAACGTCGAGGAACTCAAGAAAATGCTTGCGACCAGCGGTGGCATGCAACAAAGTACAGGAACAGGTCAGATAAGACGATAATAGGAGAAAACAATGCCTATCTTCAGCTACACATTTAAAGACGCAGTAGGTGCTATCCAAAAAGGAACCGCCGACGCTGAAAGCGAAGAGCTTTTACGGAAACGCTTTGAGGAACAAGGCTTTACGATCACCGAATTAACGATGATCAAAGCTAAGAGCCCAAAGGTCAAGAGTCCAGGAAAAGTCAAGCTAACCGATCTTTCGGTTTGGTGTCGACAATTCTCAACCATGGTTGACGCTGGTGTTTCGCTCGTTCGATGTCTTGACGTTCTTGGTCATCAAACCCAGAACAAGAGACTTAAGAAGATCATTGCGGACCTTGGTACAAGGGTTGAAGCTGGTGAATCGCTAAGTCGTGCCATGCAGCGCCACCCTAAGTCGTTTAGTTCTCTCTTTATTGGTTTGATTAAAGCTGGTGAAGTTGGTGGTGTACTGGAAGAGTCTCTTCAACGATTGAGCCACTTCCTTGAGAAAGACGTTGAACTTCGACGAAAAGTTAAGTCGGCTCTGACCTATCCGGTTCTCGTTTCCGTTATGGCAATGGGTATTACTTTCTTCCTTGTTTATTGGTTCGTACCTCAATGGGCTGCGATTCTTACTGACCTTGGATTGAAAGCTGATGACTTGCCTGCACCAACAAAGTTTTTGATTGACCTTTCGAACATTCTGCTCCATAAAGGTTGGATGGTTGCGTTGTCGGCATTTGTCTTATTTATTGCCCACAAACTGTTCGTATCGACTCGGTTTGGACGACGCGTCATGGATCGTGTGAAATTGAAGGTGCCAGTATTCGGCAAGCTTCACCACAAGATCGCCATGGCAAGATTTAGCCGAACAATGGGCACCTTGTTGACCTCCGGTGTACCAATCCTTCAAGCTATGGAAACGGTTGCGGGAACGGTTGGTAACACGATTATGTCCGATGCCATATTAGAAGCAAGAGCTAGAATCCGTGAAGGAGACCGAATTGGTGACCCTCTCGAAGAATCAGGTTTGTTCCCTCCGATGGTTGTTCACATGATTGGTGTTGGTGAAGAATCTGGATCGCTGGACTTTATGCTTCAAAAGATCGCCGACTTTTACGAGAACGAGGTTGAAGCCGCTTTGGCTTCATTGACCGCTGCCCTTGAGCCGATCATGATCGTTGGTCTTGGTTTCGTTGTAGGATTTATCGTCATCTCGATGTTCCTTCCACTCGTTAAAGTTATTTCCTCACTCTCATCGGGTGCGGCAGACGACAGTTAAAAATAGACCTCAATTTGAGGGTACGATGCCCGTTGCAAGCCGCAACGGGCATCGTTGTTAGGGAGGACTCATGTTTCCAGAATGGACTTGGATAGTTGGATTGATGATTGGAGCTGCAATCGGCAGCTTTTTAAACGTTGTCATTTATCGGATGCCTAGGCTCTTATCGCTTGGCAAACCCAAACACAGTTTCTGTCCAGCGTGCAAGCACCAGCTTGGAATGCCAGACTTGGTACCATTATTTAGCTGGCTATTTTCGAAAGGCAAATGCCGTCATTGCGGAAATAAAGTTCCCGCTCGATATTTCTGGGTCGAAATAGTTAACGGAGGGCTTTGGGCTGCCATTTGGTACCGGTACTTTTGTGCTGATCCAACCGGAAGCGAATGGGTTCTTGCCTGCTTCTTTATGGCTGCGACCGCGGCCCTGGTTGCAATCGTTTTCATCGACGGGGAACATTTCATCATCCCTGACGAAATTAATGCTTTTCTCTTGTTCTTAGGAGTTGGTTTTGCAATTTATTCTCATGAATGGAAGTTCATGATTCTCGGTTACTTGATGGGCTGGGGGATCATTTTTGGCATAGCCTTCCTTGGGAGAATTGCTTTTGGTAAAGACGCAATGGGTCATGGCGACATCAAAATGATGCGGGGAGTGGGTGCACTTCTTGGATACCAGCTGACCATATTTAATCTTGGTATCGCAGTCATTACTGGTCTAGTTTTTGGACTCTTGTTCATGGGCATCCAAGCAATGAAGGACTCAAAGTTAAAGGCGCTTGCCGCTGCAAATGGTACCGATGAAGCAAAAACTAATACCGAAGATGAAGGATATGAGCCAGAGCCAATCAAAGATCTATTCATTCTCGGAATGACTTATTTGTTTTGCCTCGATGTCTTTGCGATTTGGTTTCCCCAAATTTACGCGAAGATGGGATATCCGGTTGAGGATGTGAGTGTTGAGGAGGACGATTGGCAACCTAGTTTGTCCACAATCCCTTTCGGTCCTTACTTGGCAATTGGGGCAATTGTCTGTATGCTTATGAGAACGGAACTATCACAGTATGCGAATGACGTTCTTCGTACTTTAAACGGGACATGATCTGAGATTTTAACCAGGTTTAGGCGTCATAATCGAGTATTAGAATGATAGGACTTCCGGCCTATTCGCAGAACAAAAGCGAAACGACGGAACAGGATGGGGTTCGCTTGAGTCGAACTCTGATAGGGAAGAGGGTATGGGAACGGTACAAATGAAAAAACGCGCATTTACACTCATCGAGCTTTTAACGGTGATGGCGATCATTGCTTTGCTGTCGGCGATTATTTTTCCAGTTTTTGCTCGAGTCAAACTGAACGCTCATAAGAGCGGAGATTTGTCAGCCATGAATTCAATTCGGTCGGCTGTTCAGCTTTATCGTGACGACCAAGGCGGCTATCCGCCTGCCTTGTTGGGTTATATTTCGCCTTACGATTACCAAAATGGCGTTACCGTTGTGCCTGCCGATTTGTATCGTGGTCCAATGTATCCCAAGCGCATCGATTCCATTGATACTTTGAAAGGTTCCCTCAACCGTAGTGCCCGTGATTTAATGGTTCCTGCTGCCTGGCCGCAAATTGATAATCGAGCAGTCGGCTCAGCGCCAATTCTCGATCTTAACGCAGATGGCGTGATTTCTGCGGCTGACGATCTTGCACCGGCTCGACAATTGTATGGTTCTAGCTATACTGGAGCTCCCCAATACTTCTTGAACGATCCCGCAGCTTCACCAAACATTAATTCGTCACCATCTACGACCGATACGGTGGTTGGTCGATTCTATGCGGTTAGCGGCTATGACGTTGGTCCAGCAAAATATTCTTCTGGCGTGACTTACAACGAGTTGCACTACACGCTTTTCTGGTCTGACTTCGGAATCAATTCTGGATCTGCCCTGGATGATCCTCGTCAGCTTGGTTATTCCGATCCACCTGACACGACGGTCGTTACTTGGAATACCTATTACCGTGACTACACAAACAATTTCTTAACCAATGGCGGAAGCAAGGATATGGTTCTCTTCCTCGGCGGTTCAGCCCGAGCGCTTGACTCAAAGCAGATGTCTGAGCGATCTTGGCGAATGATTCCCTAACAGTTAGGAGAAAGAACAATGATCTTTCCAGCGCGTAAATTAAACCGGTTTGGCGGAACGACTCTCATCGAGATTCTGGTCGTCATCGTAGTCTTCTTAGTAGGAATTCTTGCTATCGCCCAGATTTTCCCTGGTGGTATCAAGATTCTCAATAAGGGAAGGAATAACTCGATCGCAATCGGGCTACTTCGATCTAATCAGGAGTTATTGAAATCTAGACCTGATGTTCTTCCGGGCGAAGTCGTTCCTATTCGAATGACTTTGGTTGGACCAATTTATGTGCCGGTTGAAGATCCGACTTGGCTCCCAACCGAATATTCTCCAGCTGTTACGGCCATTCTTCCTAATGGAACGGCTTTAGAGGCTGGTAGAGCTTGGCAATTGGTTTCTGGCGCGAATACAACCAGAAGAATTATTGGTGAGACTCACAAGATAACGGCTCCAAAGCTTTTGTCTCCTGATGGGACTTCGGTAACTGCTCCATTTGGTAGCCTTACCCTTTTGGAATTTGGTCCGATTGACCACATTGGTGGCGTTCCGCTTCCAAATCAACTAAGTGTTTACGGGCGAGACATGTATCGGCGCGTGGCAAAGATTGCCACTGACTACCAGGGAATGCGAGATTACGAATATGGCGTGATGAGTATGAATTCATCGGCCGCTGAGATCGCTTTTCCGGCAGCCGTTGCGGGGACTTACCGAGTCTCGATTACCGCAAACATTATTAATGCTGGTTCCATCTTTACCCGTCGCCTTAACGGTGTTTCCGTTAATATCGCGGCGACGCCTGGTGGATACGCGGTTGTCCCGGTTAGCGATCCGTTGATTGGGATTTTGGGTCCAGGCGATAATTTGATTAGCGTTGAAGTTTATTCGCTCAAGATTGCCCACATGTTTACTCAATTGGCGCCAGCAACGGCATTCGATACAAACGATCTCTTTCAATACAAAGTTCTGAATGGTCGGGTTGGAGAGCTTTTGTTCAACCCTAAATTGTTTGGCAAATACGAAGAGAGGGCAGGTTCAACTCGACAACCCTATGTGGCCAGGATTGATTACGATGTCCGAGACTGGAGAATTCTTCATGAAGATTTCCGGGTAAGTACAAGTGCTCCCGCCGGTTTGCCGAAGGTGCTAAAGCTTGCTATTCCTTCACTTCGAACCAATTCAGTTCCTGGACCAGACGGTCTTTCGGCTCCATCTCATGCCGCAATAATTGCGGGATCTGATTCGCCAAATGCGGGAATGGAAGACGTATTTGTTGTCAACAACACAACAGTTCCTGGTGCAAACACCACTGACGCAGACAATATGTTGATTCTTGATCTTGCAACTGGTGGTCAGTTGCTAGAGCAATTCAGCGGTGCACCGACGATGAAGATTGACAAGTCTGGTGGCAATATCACCCTGTTTGATATTGATAACAATGACGCCAACGGATTGACTCAAGCGATCGCTACTCCAGATGGTTCAATAGTGTTGACCAATGTGACTGGTCGTGCTTTGCGAGCTTTCTATATGGCTCGCGAAGAATGGGCTCTCCAGGTAACTCGAAGTGCAGCTCACTATGATTTCACGTATGCAGCACCGGCTGCGGCTCAATACTACGTCGGAGGAACTGGTCCGCTCAACGGTCAACCTACTCGGATTTACTTCCCGGCAATGGATACCAACAGAAAGGTTTCAATTGGTAAGATTCGGTATCGAGATGGTGGTGGAACCGAGCGACTTTTGGAAGGTGCTGAGTTCCAAATTAAGTTCAGAACTGGAGTCGATTCGATTACTCAGCCAATGCCATCTATTGACTTGAGAGACATTGACGGCGGAGCAGTTAGTTTCGTTCAAGATACGACTAGTCCTTCTTCAATGGCCTTTTCGGTTGGCGATGTTCGAGGAGTCTCGGTTATCTCGAAAGCATTTTATAACAGCAGCGGTTTTACGTTCAGCCCGAATACGACCGACAACCTAACCAACAAATTTGGCAATTGGGCTAAAGAATGGGGCATCAGCTCCAGAGAAACTTACTTGCATCGAGGAGAAGCAATCCAATGATTAACGGACGAAGATACGCCTTTACGCTCATTGAGCTCATAACGGTCATGGCGATAACCGCCATTCTCTTGACCATCATCACGGTTCCGATGGTCGAAACCTTTAAGGCGACTAGAACGGCACAAGCCTATTCGGATGCACAAGATAAGGCAAGGATTTTGACCGAACGACTTTCTCGAGAAATTGGAGAAGCAGCAGCAATTCGAGATGTTGAAGGACTTTCGGGTCGAGTCAGTGTGGTTTGTCCAAACCCAATAAACGGAATTGATGATACTGGCGCGCTAGTAACTAGTCTTGGTGGCTTCGTCAAGATTGGAATGAATTACACCAAACTTGATATTGTTCTTCCGCAGAAAGTTGGGCAAAAGGGCGTCGGTGGTGGTTTCATCAATCCAGCAACCGGTAAGGAAGATCCGACGCTTCGTTCTGCTGCAGGGCAAGTGCAATTGCCACTTGCCCCTGGCACAACCATCAAGCGATATTGGATTGGTCTGGCCAATCCGTTCGCCAATTATAACAATCCTTACGACGGTCTGCTTATGGCAAGAGCCGGAGGACGAGACAATCTTTTCGTTCTTTATTCAGCCGAAGTTGAGCCGGTGAAGATGACTGAGGTTCCAGCCGGTAGCGGTAACTTCATTCCTCAAGTTAATACCGACTTTTTTGATGCTGTTCCAGACGGAACCAATCGAAACCCAATCTACGATGATGCTGACTTCTTTCTGGCAACAGGTGCCGCCGCTGGTGCGCCGGTTAACAATGATGCCAAAGCGATTCGAGTTCAGAATTGGAAGCGCGTAGCGAAGATTGAAACTGAAGTCACGCGCTACGACATGGTTCAGCCGCAGTTTGACAAAACAAAGCGTTTGGTGAAGATGACCAACACCGGTGGTGTTTGGTCGCCTCGGATCACTCCTCTCGTTTTGTTCCGCCCATCCCACGTTGAGGGCGATGGTGCAGACGCTCAAGTTGCAGCATCCTTAGGCAACGAGTCTGAAGGATCCGATCAAATTGGATCAGAAGTTTTCCAAGGTCAATTCACGATGTGGAGCAACTTGATGGTTCGCACCTATGGTGTGAACTGGCAGAGCACTGATCCATATCAGATTGCTCGAAGAGACCCGTCAAATCTCGCGATCTTCTTTGTTCAACCTGGCGTAACTGGATTGCCAGATACCCAACTTGGCACAGGAACCGAACTATTTGACATTACGGCGTACGAAGACGCGTTTAGGCGTCGAGGTTATGATGCCACAAGCCGCTATCCTTTTAGCGTTGGTCTTGATGCAGCTAATGTAGCGAGTGGCTGGTTAACATCGGCTAACCCGGTATTCCGCGCGAACTTTATGCCGTTCTCGACGAATCCAGCAACTGGAAAGATCATCGCTAGCTTCAATATTGGTGAAGTTGGAAACTATACATTGAATCCAAATGCGGCTGCGAACTTGTTTAGCAACTTTGATCTCAATGATTTCAACTTGCCACAATCTCCTGCTCAAGGAACAGTTGCTTCGGGATGGACGAACACTGATACTTCATTCACGCCTTCCAATGATCCTGCTTTGGTAGCAGGAGTCTTTTCCAACGCGCCGTTCTGGGATGGGTCTTTCAATCGGTTTAATATTAACCGCGTCTTCAACAAGGTTTTGGCTGACGCACAAGCCGGACGAAATGGTATCCCACCTCAATATGGTGAAACTGGTGGTGCTCATCGATTTGTTGATCTGAGAACTATTCCTCAAGGTGACGGAACCGCAAGCCCTCTCGGGCAATTTGGTCGAGCAAGAATCGTTCCCGGCAGTGAAGAAATATGGGGTCCTGATCAGAACCCTGGTTCCAACAATGGCTACGAAGTTCGATATCATCGATCCAATCGAGAGCCAGGACCAAACCAATACCGAATCAACTATGCAGATTTGACTCCGCCAACTGCGGCTGGTTGGGCCGCACTAGGACTGCCAGTGCCTCCGGCAATTTATGACCGAACGAGCTTTGTTAGTGCGATCATTGAGCCACGGTACAAGGCAGGCTATGTTCAGCTGTGCTCTAGTCCAGACGTCCCAATTCCTGCAGTTATGAAATTACCGGGAACTATCAACCTTGTTCCAGGTCGAATACGTGTAGGGTACAAATTCCAATTCACAACTCCAGATGATGTTGTGCGGACTGAGTACGACACAAGACAGCTAATGCAGGTGATCATGACCATTCGAAACTACCCGCAAGCCGATATTCCATTCCCACAGACGGTTACGATGAAAGCAACCGCCAACGTACGCAACTTTATTAGGTAATCAGAGATGAGAACGAGAAACCATAGTCGTCGACTTCAATACGGACAGACGCTTGTCATAGCGCTCCTGGTTCTATTCGTCCTATTGATTCTAGGTGCAGCTTTTGCTTCGATTTTAAGTCGAAACATTCGAGGAGCATCAGTGGCGAAGGGTCGTGGTATCAATAATGACTTGGCTGAGTCCGGAGTTCGGTTTGCCCATGCTCAATTAGTGAATTCCACATTAGGCGCCGACTGGCGAGGGATTCCAACAACCTTGACTCAGGTCAGTCCCGACGTTACTCGCGATCCCGACGCATTCTATTTGCGACCACCGGCACGAACCGGTGCTGGCGCCCTTGCTTTTCCTGGTTCAGTCAGAGCCGATGAGGGTGGTCCCGATGGATTGGGTCCTTTCTTCCGAATCGCTTACCGTGGCGGTCGAGCACTTGTTCGAGTTCGATATGCTCCGGGCGATCCAAGCATTTTCACCTCAACCGGTGTTGGTTACTTACGAGATCCTGGTCTGGCCCGTAATTTCTTAGTGATTGAATCAGTTGGACGTCAGGGTGAAGTGTTGCCAAACGACCCGACGCTTAATAATGCGCGAAGCACCGTACAGTTCCAAAACTACGCTAACCAAGCTGGATTCAATGCCGCGCACGCAAAGATGAAGGAGTTTGATGCGAAGGAAATTTCGAGTCGAAAGCTCATCGCAATGGCTCAAATTGGGTTGATCGACTACGGTCGAATTGAATTCAATAAGTACAAAGCGACACGACCAATCGAAATTGGGCTTTCGCAAGACATTGTTAGGTACCGAGAGGCAGCCAATATCGAAGGAACACCAGTAAATGTTCCAACCCAGATGGGTGATGTTATTCCAACCTACAATTTCACCCCAACTGGCGCCGGCGCTCTAGCCGGAGCATTTCCTAGCGGTGGATCTTTCCGCGCCAATGGAGATGTCCGTTTCTATGGCACAGTTACTGCGAACCTAAACCAAAGTTTTGGGGATGCGATTCTTGCTTCCGGCAGTTTCCAGCAGATGCCCAATTCTTCGCTCACGATTACAAAATCGAAGTGGGACAGAATCACTTCGACATGGCAGGTTTCACCCGCTACACCAATGGTATTGGATAGTTTGAATCCTGCGTTTAACACCTTGGAAGGAACATTCCGAGACGGTGTTAGTGGAACAGATGGTGCCAATTTTGTTCGAGGCGTTGGTTACATTGCATCGCCATCGATTGCAACAAATTCGGACAGTTCTGAAAGTGCTAATACCAATCGGTACTTGTCGGCGACAAAGGATTCCGGGCGACTTGGTGCCGGCGGAAACAGCGGCATATTTGGTCACGGCGGAGGATTGTTTGTTGATAATAGTTCTGATTTTCAAGTTCCTGACGATGAATCTGGTCGACGAGCAAGTGGTGCCAATGCATCACTCGTCCAAGACTGGTTAGGCTCGTTTGGTGACTCGTCAGCAGATCCAACTTTCCGAACTGGGTGGCACGGTCCGTTCTATATTCCAGTTGGTGCGTACCTGCTTCTAACCAAGGATGGCTTTGTTATCCAACGAAACGCTCATCCAAGTCAAATTCCTACCGAAAGGACATGGAAGCGGGCTGATGGAGTTGATAGTGGTTTAACAACCATTCGTTACCGGGTTGGATATGGAACTGACGCTCAGGTTCATATCATCAACACGTTGACGGCAGGGTTGTCTGCTTCAATCAATAATGCGCTCACTCCAGCTGATTTTAATCAAGGGCCTGTTTTCAACGGCATTCTTTACTTCGAAGGCAATGTTCGTGTTCGAGGAATCGTTCCGACAGACGTCCAGCTAACTGTCGTTTCAAACAAGACGGTTTACATTGAAGGCAGCATCTTGAAGGGTGTCGAAGCAAACGATGTGACATCTGCTTACCCAGGTGTTATTGCCAACAATCGATTGACCCGGGCTAGCAAGTCTTCAATCATGCTGATGGCAAAGGACTACGTAACGTTGAACCCAACGATGTTCTTTGGTCCTTCAACTGAACGAAATGCTCAGGTAACTCAGGGCGGTTCTGGTGTTGGTGGATACAGTCCAGATACGCTGAATGCTCCGGACGGAATGACTACATTGAACTTCGACACCGGGCTGAGTCCGTTCGATCCAGCTGATCTGTCGGTCACGCTTCCATTTTCTAGCCGGGTTCCAACAAACCTTACTTACAAGGAGTTTGATCCTGCAAATCCATTTGATCCAAATGGAACAGGCTTGTTCGTCAATACCGGATTGTTGCTAACGGAAGCCTTGGAATATACGAATCCAGGCCCAACCAATACTTTTTACGGATTGAACGTCAACCGAGGAAGTCAAATTCTTGGCGGCAACGAACAGTACCAGTTTGAAGTTTTGAACTCGCCAACAAACTCGGCAAAGATCATTTGGGCTTCGATTAACAATCCTGCTCCTGCACCTTTGTTCGGAAACATCTATGGACTTGGTACTGATGCATTCCAACAAGCACCGAAGTTTGAAACGGTAAATGTGCCTCTAATTTCGCCAGCGGCAACAACGCTGAGCATTGCTAACAATCGTTTTACCAACACATTTAACACGAACAATTACGAAATGCTGATGCAAGGAAGTAACAGTCTTGAATTGTTCTTAACCCAATTTGGCACTCAAGCCAGTGGTAACTACCTGATGGCGAGGGCGGCAGCAGTTCCGATGGATATCAAGATCGAAGCTTCGATCTTTGCTGAAGAAGGTTCCTTCTTCGTTATTCCTGGCGACTGGTTCAACATGAATCCGAACGATCGACGCGATGCATTTGAAGCAAGAGTTGCAACATTAGTGGGCGGCGGTTCTACGTTGATTCAGGCAAGAGACGCGGCTGCACAAGAGAGACTTACGAACTTTGGAGCTGTTTCTAGCGCTCCATTTTACGGCGAGCCAATTGATGTGAAAATAAATATTGTCGGCTCGGTTGCCGAGAATATGCCACCTGCGATCTCTACTCAATCTGAATGGTTGAAGAAGTGGGGATGGATGCCTACAAAGCAGGCTGGTGCTTACAACCCAGTAAATGGTGCGCCTAGGTTTATTCCGGTTAACCACGTATCACCATGGACAAAGGCAAATCCAGCGACAAGACCGTTCACTTCTAATTTGACCATTACCTACGATACAGCGTTGGCAACTGGTCGAGTTGGCGGCACCTTTGGTTTTGATGCAACTGCCGACGCTTCTAATCCTGCGAACGTTAACGCAATGATTCGAACGACACAACTTAATGGAGTTACTTACCAATTGCCGCCGATGCCACGGCTGCCGGTGAGCCCAACTCTCGCATTCTTTGGAGAATCTAAGTAATGAAGAAACTACTGTCAATTATCTGCCTTGCTGCAGCAACCGCCTTATCGGTTGCACAGCAAGGAAACGCGTTCCGAAAGGTTGATATTCGGGCCGCGTATTTGCATTTAAATGGGGACCACCTTGCGACTGGCGTATCGCAATCCTTGACAGCACCGTTTGTTTGGTTCAATCTTGATTCTAATTTAAGCGTTAAGCCGGCGGGTTGGAATTTTTACAACCCGTTAGCTCCAGGTTGGCTTGATGCAAGCGAAAGACCATTTTTCGCGGCTCGTTACGCGAATACGCCACCGGCACAAGCTCCAGTCAACAAGAGAACGGTCCGATATTGGTGGGTCAATGTTTCAGAACTAACTGACAATGATTTCTCCCAACTTGATGTGGCAGTACTTCAAGTTACGACTCCGAATTTGTCGGTCAATCCTTCTGATCGAGAGAAGCTGAGAAGATTTGTCGACAAAGGTGGCGTCCTATGGATCGATTATACGTATGGATGGTTAGATCAGAGCCAAGGCGGTCCAATATCTCACCGTGTCTATGTTCCTGGTTTGCCACTAACCACTTCGCAAGCCGATTATACAAATCCGTTGCTTAGGTACCCATCATCGCTCACTACGAATGAAGTAGGCGTGATCACCATCGGGCCACAATACACAACGCAGCCGACCAATCTTTTTAACATGGCCTCAAGTGACCTCTCAACTGAGGGTGCTTTGCCTGTAGAGCCATTGATGTACAACATCGTTGGCAACAATGGAGAATACGGCAGGCTCAAATTTGTGACCGGAGCTGGAACTGGTTTGCCACCATCTACTGCTTACTCGAAAATCGGAGATGGCTACATGATCATCACGACTCGAGGGGTAAGTGAAGGTTTGAACCGAGTAGGTTCTAGCCTCAATAGAGAGTATTATGCGGCGGATCCTGCAGGTCAAACCGGTGGAAATTCAGCAGCAACTTTCTATGCCAATACGGTTGCTAAGTTTGTTGTCAATGCCGTTTCTCTTTCCGTTCAGTCCACTCAAACGGGATCTGGATCGCGAAAGAACTACAGTGCCTTCATCGATACCGGTGCTCCACTTTTGCAGACTTGGGCTGCGTCATATGCCACTTCGCTTGGCACGTCAGTCGTAAGTACAAGCCCTAAAGAGTTTCGACCGCCAGTCATTTATAAAGGAATGACTTTCTCGGTTTCGGACGACCAGGTTTTTTGTCACGACGGAAATCCAAAGTCAGATGCCGATCGAGACGGAAATATTGATGACGGATTCCCAGACTTTAATTTAGGCAAAGAAGAGGATCTAATATTTGCGACTGCACCTGTGGCTGGTGGGATATCCAGCGCTGTTTGCGTCGAAGTTGCCAACCCTGCCGGTGGAGTTCCCCAAGATCAACTCATGGTAACGACCAGTGATGGTCGGCTCCTAATTTATCCGATCTTCGATCCGTTCAATCGTAGATGCCCAGCTACTGAGGTTTTGGCTCCAATTGCGGCGCTATCTCCTGGTCTCGGTGGTGCAGGTGCGCTTGCTCCTGGTGAGGTTCCAAAGGCACCAACCGTGCACGAAGGTATTGCTTATGTAGTTGACACCGTCAATGCCGCGGGTTCATTCATTGGTCGCGTATGGCAAGTCAATCTCAAAACCCTCCAAGTTGTTCGATCCAATTCTGCCGGCGGAAATGCTTTCGTTTTTGGTGGAACTGGTAACGCAATTCAAAGAATTTCTAGCTCGCCAACTGTCGGTTATATTCCGATCCTTGATAACTCAGGCGGAATGGACAGAGTAATGTATCTTCCGCTCAAGGAACAAGGTCTTCCAAGTATCGCCAATGCTGGAATGATGAGTGTTTGGGTCGGAGCAAAGGGCGAACGACCAATTTCTGTAACTTCAGCTCCAGGTATTGTGACGATTACTACCAGGGCAGGAAATCAGGGAGGATTACCGATCTACATGGGTACTTCCGGCGATCCGTTAGCTGTTCGTATTTCACTGGTTCGAAAAACAGATGGTTCTGTCTACACCGCGGCTCAAATGGCGGCGCTGTTTAGTGGCGGAATTGCAGAATCTCAAGGAACATTGACCCTAAGCCTGGCTCCACTAGCAGTATGGCCACCGGTTGACGTAGATCCTGACAATGGAGTCCGAGTTGACTACACGATTGACTGGGGTGCAGCATTCCCGACCTTTAGCGCTTCAATTGAGCGGGGAAGATTAAATTTCCCGACACCAAACGCAACTCAGCGAAGCATTGTTGATGGTCTTGCATTGTCGCCATCTGGAACGGTTTATGTCACATCAAGTACCCAAAACCTTACGCCAGCATTTGCCGATGTCAATAACTACTTAGGATCCTTCTTTGCAATTCGAGAAGAAGGAAGAGGAATTTTCCGAATGGTTTACCGATGGGATCTGTATCCTCAACATACGGTAACCCTTGGTGGAGTGACCAGAACTTATCCAAGTTCAATTCCAGACAATGACCCTATCCAAAGCTTGAATGTTGGTGGCTTTAGCCTTGCTCCATTCCTCGGCGGAGGATTCAGATCAGCCTGTTTCCAGGGTGCGCCAGTAGTTCGAAATGGCGACGTATTTGTGACAGCGAGCGGCAGCAAAGCCGGTTCTCCTGCTTCTGCGTTGCTTTGCTTCAAGGACGACTCGAGTGCTCGTGAAATTCGATTTGGACGAGAGATTAGCTCCCAGGCAACTATTGTTCAGCCAGATTTCGCAAGATCTCCGGATCCAACAAGGCCAACGACCTTTAGTGTCTTGAGCCCAAGCTCGTTCCGAATCGAAAAGGAACCTGGCGATGTTGGTTCAACCATCCGGATCGACAACATGATGAACACCCAACGTTCTCAGATTACGGATAGCATCAGTGCAAGTCAGCCAATCATTTTGAAGGAGCAAGGCAAGCCCGATGTTGTCCTTGATCCAGCAATGCAAAATGACCGTTGGAGCCCACTCAAGTGGTACACAATTTTCCACGGAATGACAACTCAGAGCAGTGCATTCTGTTCAGGAAATACCGTCTTCGTAAGCGGTGGCTCGTTTGTGCCGTCAATACTTTCGGGATCCGGTTTCTCCTCAGATGGTTTTGTTACCGCGATTAGAACTGACTTCGACCCAAGTGTTGCGCAAAAGGCTAGCCAAGCCCACGTTCCGTATGATCCAAATCCTGCGAATTTTGTGCCGGTCAATATCATCGCCGATGATAACCGACCTTACATGAGACAGGTTATTTCAATGGATTACTTGAGAACAGGTCCAGGTTGGGCAACAACGAACGTCGATATGTCGAACCTGTATCCAAGTCAGCTTTCAGCATGGCCACAGTTCCCACAAAATAAAGAGGAGCGAGGTCGAATGTCATTTGATGACTTCCTCATTCGGCTAAACCAGTGCACTTTAAGAGGCGGTCCGTCGGGATCACGAAGTACCAGCCGAGGTGTTGTTGGTGGCGACGGAATTTTGATGGCGTGGAACGCCAACCAAACATTCTGCTTCCGAAGAGCAAATACTTGGGTTGCTGACGAAGGTCGAATCATTTCACTTGACCCTAGTGGTAATTCTATGTTTGATAGTTCAATTCAAACCATTACCGGAGCTACTGGTGGCAACACCAATGGCGCAAACTTAACCAAGTTTGATCGACCAACACGTGTTTATCCTCTGACCGATAGTGGAGACGTTCTCGTTGTTGATAGCAATCAGAACCGCGTCCTTCGGATGTCTGCTGGCGGTTCAGTTAGTAGAAATCTAACTGAAATGACGCTTGATTCAACGTTTGTTCCGGTCGGATATAAGAGCAGTGACCCCCTCACCTTCTCAAATCCTCGTGATGCAGCAACCTATGTTTCAGAAGTTGCCGCAGCAAGCAACCCGTTCTTTAATCCTCGCCCTCTAGAGTCATGGAGACATTATTTGGTGGCAGATCAAGGAAACAACCGATTGGTTGAAATGGTTGACCGATTCCAAGTGGATCCAACTTCCGGAAACGTCATTGCTCGAATTTCTGAAGGGACTCTGCTTTGGCATTCTCCACCAGCAATTTCTGGCAAAGGCTATTCATACAACTCCCTAACTCGCGTCCAAATTGGAGCAGGAAGGTTTATTGTTGTTGCTGGTCTTGGCGGCAAGGCACCTTCGAGAATCGATTCAGGAGAGCCAAATCTTAGTTCAACTTTGATTGGCGACCAAAATCCGCTCGATCTTCGGTCTTCAAGTGTTGGCGATGGCGGAATAGTTATCTTTGATGCCGCGCTTCCGGGTGGATATCGAGTATTTAACCAGTTCAACACGCCGTTTGTGGATCATACAAGAATCTGGGACTTCAACGCTGGTCCTCAAGCTTGGTCAGTTAATCCAGCTATGGACTTGGCGCCAAGAGCTCATTACATGAGCAACCTTCAATCGGTTACGGCATCGTTGATTCCTCCAACTGCATTGGGAGCACCACCGCAATTGGCAATCATGATTGCGGATGGCACTGGAGTTTACGAAGTGGCAACCAACTCGGCAGACCCAACGGTTCTTGACACTCGTTGGATGCTGCCAAATTGGGCATTCAGAGCGACAAGGAGACTTGGAGCTGTAGGTGGTACCCCAACTTCGAGTAATCCGCTTGGATTCTTCCCGACCTATGCCCGACGACTTGATGAAGATAACATCATGATCGTCAACGGGTTTACCGGTAAGACCATTGATCTTTCAACAAATTACAGTGGTGAGGTTCTCCAATTTGACGGTCGTTTTGACCCGATAGCTGGTCTACAAGCACCAACCTATGTCAGCCAAGGATATTCGCTTAACACGGTAAACCTTGGATTCAACACTCGCAGTATTAAGCTCCGATTTGGTCCAGTCGAAGGATCAAGGGGTCTATTCCTGCCCGTTTTCGCCGATCGACGATAGAGCAGCTTGAGGCCAAGCATGCATAAGATGAAACTAATAGTAAGTGCACTGACAATCGGGACCGCAGGATTGGTTTTAAGCCAATCTGCAACCGACTTTCCAAACTTGAAGGGCAATAACGCTCGTACAGGTGTATCCGGTAACCCGGCGGCATCTGGACCTGGTTATTTGAACCCCCAATCCGCGATTTTACCGAGCTCGCTTCGTTGGTTCAGACCATTCGTTTCAGCGACTCCGGTTGGGTCATTGCGCCTCAATCAGATCAATCCGCTCAAGACCATCATTGATAACACTGACCTTTTTGGCTCAATTGTCAACCTAGATGTAAGCGGAAATAACGTTGGTCCCTATGATCCCCTTCCTAACGGTAATATTGCCTCTACCGGTACTTGGAACGCACCCAACGAATTTGAGGAAGCCAAATCGCCATTTCTCCTTTCGATTCGAAGAAACATCAATCTTGGTAATGCTGTACCGTTTCGACAACGAAATCCTGGACTTCGACATCCTGGACATTTGTGGACCCCGGCTACGGCGTCGCTTGGTGGAGTTAATCAGGATCCTCGACAAGCAATCGTCCCAGCCAGTCTCAGCACATTCTCGTGGACATTTTCACCACGAGTGTCAACATTGGTTGGCGCAACTTACGTCGTCTCAAATGATCCGAATCCAAAGGGTTACGCGTTGTATGTCTGGATTCCGATTGGCTTAGTGTCTCCTGGCGGCGTGCCAATGCCAAGACCACGATACTGGTCATACGAAATCACTTACGGCATTGGTCAAAAGTACGTTGACGTGGTCGACACCGAAGCCTCCGGTGGCGGATGGGTTCGACTCGGAAATGGAGGAAGGCCAACTAATCAGCTATTCCAATACTCAGGGTTGAACGGAGCAAATCCATGGCCAATCACCATCAAGCTTTTCAATACAATTTCTCGAGATAGCACCGACCAATTGACGGAAACCGTCAGTGCAGGTAACCCTGCTAGCAGGTTTGCTGTATTTGCCGACGCAGCAATGTTTTCTGCTGAAACGGACAACTATATTGCCTCTCCAACATCGGCAGGTTTTGGTGGTTTGGATATTCGAGTGACTGGTGCAATCAATGAGAGAACTATTAACACATCGACAATTCCTTCAGTATCTTCGACCGATTTCCGAGCAAAGCCAGAAACCGTTGACAATGCCGTCGTGCGCAGTTTCAACTATAACACCGGGCTAGAGAGATGGAAATACAGCCCGGGCGAGAATGGTTCGACATATAGCTTCGATAATACAAGTGTTCGCTTTACGCCAACTCCTGGTTTTGCCACATCAGGCGACAATCCAAATGCAATTGGAGGCAGCTACTTAAAGGCAAATGTAAATCTTGCTTCGGCGACGGAGAATGTGCGAATTAGTCCTCTAACAGATCTTCCGGATGGCAGTTACCAAGTGTCAATGTATGTTGGTGGCGATGTTGTAGGAGGCGGACCTCCAATTAGATACGTAAGAAATGCTGAATACGAAATTTTTGAGGGTGGCGTTTCTGCAGGTCGCTTTACGATAGACATGAGTGGTCCAGCGGGCTGGAAACAAATTGGCAACCGAAAATACAATCACTCAAATACTGGGGGATTGCAGCTATCTATTAGAATGGAAAACTACAGCGCCTTTGGAGGCGATGTAAATAGAAAGATTTATGTTGATCAATTCAGATTTGTAGATTCCAAGGGCATCGCAATTAAATCCACGCCGGTTCATGCTCGTGCAAGAGTACGACAATCTTCTGGTGCCGCTCCAATCGAAACTAATGTTGTCATCATCGCCGATGAGGCCGGTCGAATCCACTGCCTTGACGCAGATGGAAATGTCGACGGAACTACTACCTGCTATTGGACCTATCCAAGTTTGTCAGATAACGTCAGCGATCCAAACTTGCAACCTGGTCAAGATCTAACCGACCCGAACGTCCTTGGTGTTTACCAAAGATTCGATGGTCAGCTGGATACCCTTCAAGCCCAAATGCCAGTCGATTTTGACTTGAGTACCGCTGTTGTACAAAGGATGACGGTAACGACGCCTGGCGGTCCAGTTCTTCGTGACTACTTGATAATAGGTAGCAAGAATGGTCGCGTCTATAGCATTGCAATGGAAGGTCGAGGAGACTTTGCCGGCGGACAAGGTTCAACATTCCGTCGATGGACCTATCCGGAGACTTACCCTGCGGCAATTCCAAAAACGAGCCAGCTAGGTAATATTTCGTCGATAGTATCCGCGAATCTAATCATTGCTGGTCTTCCTACCGACGTGGTCATCGTTGCCACCGAGCAGGGAAGAATTTTCTGCATCAATGCTCAGGGAGATTTTACTTATGCAAACGGAAGCGAACTAAAAACAAACGTAATTTGGCAGTATCCCGCAGCAAATGTTCAAACGCTTCCTGCAATCAGTGGTGCGCCAACGCTTGATGTTGCCAACAACCGATTGTTCTTCGGAACCAAGAATGAGGATGACAATGCGGCTCGATTCATGGCATTAGATGCCAGAACCGGAGCACCCCTTTGGGGCACGCCAAACAACTCAATCGTGGATGCTTATGTCGATCCAAATGGTGCTGTTCCGCCAAAACAAATCGACTGGCTAAGTGGCTCATGTTACGTTAGTGCTGCGCAACTTAATAGCTTGCCGTCATTGGCTGGACCAATGCCAAATACGGTTTTCGCAATGAACGAGAATCATGGTGTCTACGCAATCAACGCGGCTACTGGACAAGTCATTTGGCGAACTCAAGAGTTGCAATCTGGCGGCATTGGCTCCCTAATTTATACCGAGATGAGAGCATATGGAGCTACTTTAGCCCTTGCCCAATTCCCGGTTATCATGGTTCCAACCGAAGGTGGCCGATTTGCTTCACTCTTTGCCAGACTTGGTGAAGAAACGAGATTTGGCAATCGAATGGCTTGGGGCTACGATATGGGCAATCCAATCAAAGCATCGATGGCGATCTCGAACAAGTGGCTCTTTGGCGCTTCTACCAATGGATACCTCCTTGCTTGGTCTGATCTCGGAAACGCCGGGTCTAATCTTGGTGCAGGAGATGTTGGACCTGGAAACGAATCGATTCCGGACAATGACCCGAATTACGATAGCTACAGAAATTGCGAAGTTGCGTTTCTAAGCCCAACTGGCTTTGCAAACCTGAGGGAGACCTTAACTGGTACGACAACGGGATCAAGAAACTATGCGCAAGTAATCAATAATGCTGCGATTTACACCAAGCCATTCGGCAAGCTCATTGCGCCTTATAGAAGCACGCATGGAGCGGCCTTTGAATGGGGTGAAACGATCTATCTTATCGCCTATAACTTCCCGTTCACGACTCAAGATACGAGTGGAAATGATGTTGCTCCTCCAGTTGTTGAAGCAACTGTGACTACAGAAGGGCGAGCGGGTCGACCAGTGGTGGCAGAAGCTCGAGTCTTTAGAGACCGAACTTCGGCTGATCCAGATGGTGGATATGCAATTTTCCAAATTCCGTTGACTGCTGGTGGCACAACGTCACAGACTCCGGGACCAGGATCAATTCGAGTTCAAATTCGAACCAGTGCGGTTAACAATAACAACACTCAACAATCTATTTCCTTGAATCCTCAAACGACTCAACTCGACTATAAGGTTGCGAATCCAATTGGAATCTCGGTCGAAGACACCTTCCGAACTGCGCCAACCTCTTCATTGGGTGACACGATTATCCCGACCGAAGAAGATGCCCTTCTTAATGGATCGGGAACGGTTATTCCAACTCGATTGGGCGTCCCAGTCTTGGGAGACAGATTTGGAAAGTCCGCTGGAACGATTGCTCATGGAGCTTCGAAGAGTACTAATGTATTTGTATTTGATCGAAGCTTGATCACGCTACTTCGAGGAGAGAATCGAGGTCTCGAACTTGTTCGAGTTGATCGAAAAGACCTGAGGTTCCAAGGAGGTACCGCGTCGGTCGTTAAGCCATTCTCCGCAGTACCTGGTATTGGTGCTCTCTTAGGCAACTTTGAAGACCTTCCTGGTAACTTCCCTAATACGTCTCTTGACTATCCTGACGTACAGCGAGAGCAAGTCAAGGTTACAAAGGATCCTTTTGGCTTGGTCGAAAATCCGGTCTTTAGTCCAACGACCTTGTCCGGACCACAATTACCTGGTGGCGGATTTGTAACTGAAGCAAATGCGAATACGCGATTGATTCAGCCAACTGTCTTCCAATTCACGGTTGATGTTCCAAAATATCAACCTGTAAACCTTGGCAATTTCTCCATTCCTAACCAGAATGGTGGTTTTTGGCAGGCTGGATATACAGGACGATTT
This sequence comes from Armatimonadota bacterium, assembly GCA_031430115.1. Classification (GTDB taxonomy): domain Bacteria; phylum Armatimonadota; class Fimbriimonadia; order Fimbriimonadales; family Fimbriimonadaceae; genus Fimbriimonas. Next base: position 65,814 of record JANPAV010000153.1, read on the forward strand.
ACGGTGTTCGTAGATAGTGACCAAAGCGGAAGCTTCGGTGGCGGATCAAGAGAGGCATACAGGTCATTCAATTTGGCTGCCGCCGTATCGCCAGACGAAAGAATTGAAGTTGGTAGCCCAAATGTTGATCTTGGATCATTGGCGGGTGGAGCTGGCTACGATGCTCGACTGACTTACAGCAACACGTTCCCTTATCGAACCCTTTCGCCGGCAACCTTCTTTAGTCCGTATGATCCGGTCTATACGAACATGTTCAAACCGTTTACTGCATTCAATGAAGGAAACGTAAACTTGTTCAATGTTCGATTGGCAAAAGGCTCATACGATGTTACTGGTGGTCTCTATTGGCCATGGCAAGTACTTTCCGGTGGAAACAATGCCGATGTATGGATTGATGCCGCAACCGACGTACATTCGAACCTTGATCGACGATTTGCTCCGGAGTTCGCTCCTGGGTTCAATCCGATTGTGGTTCAGAAGCCTAGAGTTGGCGATTCAAGAGGTCGACAAGTGAAGGTTAATCCTACGGCTCGGGTTAATCCGAACCTACCTGGAAGTGGATTCCCGCTTATCCCAGGCAACGCAAACTTGGAACCAACGATCAGTATCACTCCACCATTTGGTATGCCAATTGGTCGATACTCACAATTGATGCGCTTGGTAGAAGATACTGGCGGATCTGGCCCTGGTATTGGAATTGCTGACGAGAGTCTATCGATCGGATTCACTGCGTCATCGACCGTAGTCCCTTATGAAGCATTCAGTGACCCAACATTCACCTTGACATTTAATGTGAAGGAAACTCAGCTCACTGGCGGTCGAAGTACTTATACTTCAGCTGGAATCCATGAAGGCAATGCGGTCACACCTGCGGCTCCTTCCCAGTGGTCAGATATTCAGCCTTCGGGTCTCCGAACTCAGGACGGCAACGTTCTAATGGCATTCGCTTCGAATCGGCCAAGCTTCTATCCGGTTTCAGGAAATCCAAATCCTAACAATCGAAATACGAGAATCATTATCAGCGCGATGGCTGGAAATGTTCTCGGAGCGGCAGATGGTCGAGGTCAGGATTCTCAAATCCGAGATCTCAATAAGTTCACTCCAGACGATCCGGCTAACCAGCGATGGTTCCGAAGTTTGAACTCTCTTCCGAATGTTCCAGATGCAACGATCTTTAGAAACAACCTAATAAACGGTGTAGCTGCTCCTTCAAATATTGGTGGAACGCTTACTACCGACGTATCGTACGGCAACCCAGTATGGTCAACGAACGGCGATAAGGATCTCGGAGGGGCCGTTCAAGGTTCATCGTTCGTTGCCTACACGGGCACCGCGAAGCGGCAAACAAATACGGGAATTGTTGATGATTCAAGAATCATTTTGACAAACGTTGATGTGAGCGGCGGAGTTGGTGGAACATTTGTACTCGATGCTGATCCACTATCGCTCAAGGGCAGACCAACAATCATTCAAGACGGAAGTGACGTTCATATCTTCTATCCCGCTCTGAGCAATGGTGTTTGGTCGATCTATCAGTCAACCTACAATAACCTCACCGGATTTACGCTTCCTGTGATGCTGCAATTTGGTTCCGGTTTTGAATCTGTATCAAATCCAGCAGTCATCTACAGAAACGTACAACTCAATGGTGTGGCATCAACGGAGTTCGATCTCACCTTTACTGGTCGATTGCGAAGTAGCGGGGTAAGCGAAGTCTTTATGGCTCGACTAGACCGAAACCTTAACTATCGAACCTTTGGACAGATCAATCCGGTTGGCGTTCCTGTTGTCCCTGGAACTCAAATTGTTGAAAATGCGGTTTACGATTCAAGATTTGGAGCGTACAGGGTCCGAGGATCAGTTTGGAATGGTCAGTTTGACATCGCAGTGAATGGCACTTCTATCCTAACCAGTGTTCCAGCAATAGATCGCCAGACGAAGCTTCAGAGTGCAACGACGATCTTTGGTGGTCGAGCAATGATTGATACTGAATTAGGAACAATCAAAATCACCGGAGCACCGCTGCCAAAAACAGCTCAACTCCAAGTGACTTATACTCCAACATTCATGAGATTGTCGGAAACCGGCATTGCAGGCTACACTAGCCCGTCGCTAGTGTTTGATAACCGACTTGAAAATTCGAACACGCGTGGAAACTATGCGTACTGGAAGACACCTTCTGGCGTGAACGAGACCGCGGCGAGCGTCAATACGTTTGCTGACCGAATGGTCATGTCTGCGGTCAGAAGTGCAACGACTGGTGGTCAAACTGCTCGACCAGTTATGGGCACGTACCGACTCGGTGTTCGGCTGGGTCGATCGATCCTTACGAATCCAGACGGATCATTTGCTGAAACAGTTACGGTTACGGGAAATACTGGCTCATATCAAATTGATCCGGCTGCAGGTCGCATTTACTTCACGAGGTTTGATGAAGATCGTTCGATCAGAATCCAACTTGGTGGCGCTGGAAGCATTCCTGCGGTCGATGTAACTCGCCCTGTGACGTTTATAGGTGAAACCGCCGAGAACTTCATTACGATGGAGAACCCGACGAACGAGAGCAACCTCTATATGTTCCTTGATCCTGTTGGCAATGTTGGCAACAGAAGGGGCATGATTTGGATGCTTTGGTCGAGTACTCGTGGCGGCGCGCCAAGCATCTTTATGCAGACAGTTGCCAGAAAGATCATCCCAGTTCTGCCACCAAATTGATATTGAACTAAAAAAAGTTAGAAAGCCCTGGCAAATAGCTAGGGCTTTTTAGTGTGGTTAGTGTAAAATCCTCGCGTCAGTAGAGTTGTTACGAATAGTTATTATTTTGCCGTTGACAGAAGTCGACGAGGAATGATACTATGAGTCGCCTCTGCAGCGGCAGGTTTTGCGTCTATGGCTAGTAAGCTCAGTAGTGTTCTCGGAATTGACATCGGGAGTCACAGCATTAAGGTGTGTGAAGTGAAAGCTTCCGGCGGAAGCGCAACGGTATCAGCCGTTGGCGTAACCCCAACACCCGAAGGTGCGGTTGACTATAGTGGTGTCTACAATAGTGAAGCGGTTGGAGCTGCCCTCAAGCAGATCATGGCCCAGGTCGGTGTTTCTTCATCTGCCGCGGTCGTTACCATTGCCGGACAGCATTCCGTATTGGTACGGGTCGTTGAAGTTCCTCGGATGGATCCAGACAAGGAATTGAAATCTCATATGGAATGGGAGATCAATAAGAACATTCCATTTGCAGAAACAAATATCATGTCGGACTATAAAGTCCTTCCTGGCACCGATCCAAATTCAGCAAACATGGATGTTGTTATGGCGATGGCGCCAATGTCAGCCATTGAAACTTTAATGGACTGCATCAAGCGTTCTGGCAAAAAGGCCGTAGCGATCGATGTAGAGCCCCTCAGCATTGCTCGGTCAGTTGCGATCAGCTATCCGGAGTATGCGAGCGAGAATGGTGTTGTTATGGTGGACATAGGTCACTCAACGACATCCATCAATGTTTACGAGCGAAACAACTTGGTATTGCCTAGGCCAGTTCCTGGCGGCGGTGACATGGTTACCAGGGCAATTGCTGATGCCATGCAAACAGGTGTCACAGATGCAGAAGCTTACAAGTGCTCAACGTTTGTTGTTCCAGATTCAGCGACTACCGGCGGCGGATCGTTTGATCCATTCTCTGTTGGAGGTGCCACTCAGTCGTTTGATCCAGGTTTTGGTGCCACGTATCAAGCCGGCGAGCCAAATGTTCATGCCACGACTTCAATGGATGCTGTTCCAGAATTAGACCCAGTAACTGGCCTGCCGATTCAATCAGCCGTTGATGGTGTCCAAAACTATACAAACGATCCATTTGCAGTTTCAAATCCGGAGCCCGATGCATCTGCGCCACAGCCAACAATGGCAATGCCAGAGTCTCCATTGGTTCAACATGCTAACTCTGATCAAATTTTTTCTGCAGTTCAGGGAATTCTTGATGATTTAATTGCTGAATTAAGACGATCTATAGATTATTATAATGGTCGGGGTGGAACGGTTTCAAGAATCGTCCTTTGTGGAGGTGGATCAAAGTTGAAAGGTCTTTCAGGCTATGTTCAGCGATCTCTCGACATAAAGTGCGAGGTTTATGATCCGCTTAGAAATCTAGGTTTCTCTTCCAAAAAAGTCGGGATGGATTATGTCAACGAGTATCGAGAACAGCTCGCAGTCGCAGTCGGAAACGGATTGCACATTTTGTTCGATTAAGGGAAAACAGTGAAACTAAATCTTTTACCTAAGATCGTCGATACAACGGGTCGCGCAAAGCGGGCGTTTTTCGGCGGAGCACTTGTACTGATTGCATCAATTGCGGGGGCGTTCTATATGACCACCACGGCATCAGCTCGACTTGCAAAAGCAAAAGAGGCTGATCTAGCTGCTCAACCTGCCTATGATCAGGCTGTAGCCACAGCAAACGAAGCCGACGCTATGATGGGCAAGCCTGCAGTGCGCCAGTTGGTTGTTAACACTTCGTTGGCGAAGTCAATGATGGGCGCTAGTAGGCTCTATCCTGACCTTTACGATTTTGTAAAACCATATATTCCGGGTTTCTTCAGGATTACCAATCTTGGCGCAACCCCAATTGATGGAACCAGTTGCACCGTCAACATGACGGGAACTGTAAAGAATGCTCAACAGTATGCTGAATTAATGTTGGCCTTGCTTCGAATTCCGGGTGCTACTGCCGTTACCCGATCTGGATTCCAAGCGGAGGATAAAGTGGTCCCTGCACTAACGTTGGTTGATCAGAAAGGAACGCCAAGGTTTGAGAGCAGAGCTCCAATTCCAGACGACGCTCTTGAGCGACTGGCTTACTTCCAAAATGAAACGTCTCCAACCGGCTATCTTAATGCTGGGAATTTTGGAAACATGGAAGAAGCAACGGTAAAGGGTGCTAGGCCAGGAGAATCAGTAATCGCTGTTTCGGTCACAATTCCACGAAATATTCAAACACCAAATCCACGGGCAACTATTCAGAGCCTGGCTGGAGCTGGTGGATCTGGAGGTGCAGCTAGACCAGCATCTTCAGTAACGCCTCCTCCTGTTGCGGCTGGAGCTAAGAACGGAACTGGGACAACTCCAGCAGGAAACGAATAATGTTTAGATCTCTTTATCCAAGAACCATTTGGCTGATTTTCCTGTCGCTTTCGGCAATTATTTTGTCCCTTGGCGTTTTTAAGTTCTGGTTGCCAGTTCAAGAAGAAACGACCTTCACTGTAACCCATGCGAACAAACTATATGAAGAGGGCAATAAGCTTGGTCAAGCCGTTAAGAAGAGGAATGCTGCGGTTGAGGCCGTCAAATCTGCCGAAGCTGCATGGTTGCCAATTGTAGCGGCTCATACACCAAGTCAAGTAACTAGCAATGGTGGCATGAATATTAATGTTAACCAACTGCAGTTACTGCTCGATACAAAGCGATTCCGCAATAGCATTCAAACCGCCCTCAATAATCAATTGAAGATCGGAGGCGTGAAGGTTATCGGCCCGCGAGTTGCTGGTGTAACCGATCAAGAGGAGCCAAGTGGTGTTCTGGCTAGTTATTACAACTATCCAGGCGTTCCTTTCCCGGTTGTTATTCAGGATTTGGGGCAAGTAACCGTTACCGGAACTTACGATCAGATTATGAAAAACGTAAGGGCTTGGGATAACTTTCCGAGGTATCTAGCAGTGGCTCACGGATTGCAATTGCAAGGAACCGCGCCAACTTTGACTGGAACCTACAATTTATCGATCGTCGGTTATATTCGGTACGATGGAATGTTTGGAGCGCTGCCTGTTACCTCAGGTGGCGGAACCGGAACCGGTGGCGGATTCGGAGGACCTGGCGGTTCAACTGCAGGTGGTCGACCAAGTGGCCCATCGCCTGGTGGCGGACCTAGCGCTGCGGGAGTAGCTGGAAACTAATGAAAGCAAATTCAAAGTCATTGTCATTGTTAGGTCTCTTTGTTGTGATTGGTTTAGTTGGATGTGCAGATCCAAATGAGCTGCTTGTAACAACCACACCAACTACAGGGAAGCAATTAAAGGAATATGTTCCTTCTGCGCCGGCCGGAGTTTATAAAGACATCGCGAAGTCATTGGATCCTGCCAGAAACAATCCATACATTTCTTCAACCGCGAGATTTGGGCGTAGGAGTAATCCATTTGCTCTCAATGCAGAAGAAAAAGCATTTGATGTTGCACAAGCTGCCGAACGCATTGTTATTGAAGGCGGAGCATTCGGAAGTATGTATGATGAGCCTGAAGATAAGCTTCCGGTTGCAGAGCCAACTGAGCCGCAGCCATACCGAAGATTGTCGGGAATTCTCATTGGAGATTCCGTTTTGGCAATTCTGGAAGAAGGATCAAAGTCAACAATTGTTCGACCCGGAATGATGATTCCAGACACGAATTGGAGAGTTATCTCGATTGATCGAGATAAAGCTATACTTCGACGAGAAGGTAGCACGCGGTTACCAAGAGAAGTTGAAGTCAGATTGGAAGTGGGTCTACCTTTCCAAGGTGGAAACGGCGGATTTGGTAGTGGGGCTCCACAAGGCGGAGCGCCGCAAGGCGGACCACCTCCTGGTGGCGGTGGCAAGAGAGGCGGCGGCGGTGCAGCAGCCGGAGCCGACTAAACAATTTCAACACAACGATAGTAAGATTAACTAAGAAACGATTTAAAGAGAGGAACGTCCAAATTTTGAGGTCAAGAAACATGAAAATTAAAAACATGATGATGGTAGTCGCACTTGCGATGACAACGGCTTGCATGACCCCGCTGGCAATGGCTCAAGGAGATATCCTTGACCATCAGATCAGCTCGGCAGAGTATCAAAACTCAGATCTTCGAGAAGTACTAAAAACCCTTTTCAAAGAAGTCAATGCTAGCTACAGCATCCCACCAGACATTCAAGGTTCAATCACATTGAGCATGAAGAATGCCAAGTTTGAGCTCGTTCTTCAGAACGTTCTCAACCAAGTCAATGCCACATATCGTTATGAGGGCGGCGTCTTTGTTATCCTCCGACGAGAACCAGTTGGCGATCCAAAGGTTGGAGATGATTCAACTGTTCCAAAACCGTCAACTTCTGGAAAAATTATTCGAAAGATTTACATTCGGTCTGCTGATCCACAGCTCATCGCCATGCTAATTGGCGGGACTGGCGGTCAACAGTGGAACGGTAGCTCGGAAATTACGAGTCTAAATCGAATGGGAAGCCAAGGCGGTCAAGGCGGTCAAGGCGGCGGTGGATTTGGTAACGGCGGTGGCGGCGGCTTTGGCGGCAGCAGCGGTGGCTTTGGCGGCGGCAGCGGTGGCTTTGGCGGCGGCGGCGGTGGCTTCGGCGGCGGCGGCGGTGGCTTCGGCGGCGGCGGTGGCGGCTTCGGCGGCGGTCGTGGTGGCTAGAAAGTAGTCCACAAATAAATTGCGAGGTGATTGTAGGAGTTCAAATGCAAAAAATTAAGATGAAAATGATAGCAGTAGCGATTGGTGCAGTGGTAGCTGCATCATTCGCCACTGCTCAGCAGAGCGACATAACGCGGCTAAACGTTAATTTAAAGGATGCAGATCTTGTTACTGCGACCAAAATGGTCACAGAGCGAACAGGATTGCAATTCATGTTTCGTTCAACCAAAGCGTTCAATAAGGTAACCCTTCAGCTGAAGGATCAAACGGCAGACGACGTCATTCGCTACATTTGCGATGCGGCTGGTGCTTTTGTTACCAAAGACGAAAATGGAGTCTACGTAATCAGTGCTAACAAGCCAAGCGTAGAGCCAATCATGCTTGAGAATAAGCCTAAGTCTAAAATTCTCAAGAAGATCAAGCTTCTCCACGCTGGAGCAGACGAAGTTTATGCACGAGTCGTGCTTAACATGATTCTCGATCCAATGGCACGCCAATCTGAGAACCTTAGAGCTCTCAACATGGCAAAGCAAATGGTGACCGGTCAAGATCAAGGTTCAAAGACGTCAAGCGTATTTGAATCGCTAACCAGCTTTAACCGATACCAACCAACATCCACGCCAAACAAGTCAGGGTCTTCTGACAACGGCTCAAACATTGTGACACCGGCTGACGAAGCTAACCAACGCGGTGGCGGCGGTTTTGGCGGCGGCGGCGGTCTCAGTGGCGGTCAAGGCGGCGGTCTCGGTGGCGGTAACCAAGGCGGCGGTTTTGGTGGTCAAGGCGGCGGCCAAGGTGGTCAAGGCGGCCAAGGTGGTCAAGGCGGCGGAACAAACCTTGTTCCTGGAACTGGACTTGTTCCAGACACGATTGATCACATTCAATTTGATCCTACTGACAACAGCTTAGTTGTAAGAGGTTCAAGTGAAGATGATATCAACCAATTGCAGAACATCATTGCCCAGTTCGATATTCGACCTCGACAAGTTCAAATCAAAGTTGAATTCATTACCACGGTTGAATCGGTTGATAAGTCACTAGGATACAGCATTAACTATTCCAGAGGAACCGTTATTGCTGGCATGGCACAAGGAGCATTTTTGAATGGTTCTGACCCTGTCTTCTTGACCTATGCGACGGGTAACGCAGTTTTGCGACTAAGAACTAGTTTGTCGGAAGGTGCTGGAAGAGTTGTAACTGCTCCTCTGATCCGGACGATGAACAATACGCCTGCATCGGTTTCAGCCTTTACAGTTGACTGGATTCTTACTTCAACAACAACTCAAACCAACAACGGCATTATTACTACCGTTAATCCTCAGCAATTGACTCTTGGAACTAACCTCACGGTAACCCCTCGAATTAATGCTGACAACACGATCACCATGGGGCTTTCGCCAAACGTAACCTCGATCGCAGGAACACGACAAGTAACTTCCAATGGTACGTCATTTGAACTACCAATTCAAACTACACAGCAAGTCAGTGTTGTAGTTAATGTCAAGGATCGGGAAACCATTGTTCTTGGCGGAATGAATACGGAAAGTACAAACACGACAACAACTCGAGTACCTATTCTGAGCGACCTACCAATTCTTGGTCAGTTCTTCAGATCGGGTAAGAAGGGAAGAAGCAGCAGCGACCTTCTCATCTTTGTAACTCCAGTTATCATCGAAGAAGACGATTCGGGCATAGCCCCGTAACGCGAACACCTACAATCACATCGACGGGTAGCGTTTACGAACGCTACCCGCTTTTATTTATTACATGGATGCTTGGATACTAATTGGAATGATGGGGGCTGGTAAGTCAACGATTGGTAACTTGCTGTCCGAGCGGGCAAGTCGAGAATTTGTTGATACCGACAAACTCATCGAATTGCGGCTTGGCCGACCGATCGCGCAGTTCTTCAAGCACTACGGAGAAGATGCCTTCCGAGACCATGAATCATCGATCATCAAGTCATTAGAAGCAAAGCCAATTGTTATTGCAACTGGAGGTGGGGTAGTTCTTCGAAGTGAAAATATGTCTCACCTACGTTCAATCGGTAAGCTAATTTACTTGAGATCCGAACCCTCAGAACTAATTAGGAGACTTAAGGCAAGCAAACGTAAGCGCCCACTGTTAAGCACCGATGATTGGGAATCAAAACTTGTTGGAATACTTGAAAATAGGCAAGACCTGTATTTGCAGGCCGATTACGTTGTCAACGTGGATGCCAGTGAGCAAAACAAAGTTGTTGAGGAAATTTTAGCGATACTCGGAGAAAAGGCGTGACCATTGACCATTCGTGCGGTAAGTATTTCCTGGACTTCAGACCATTAGCAATTGAAGACGGCATCGTCGTTACAGACTCAAATGTTTTTGCTTATTACCAGCACAATATAGAGGGCCTTGACTCAATTGTTCTCACGCCAGGCGAGCAGACGAAGTCAATGTCTTCCTATGAGGACCTTTGTAGGGCTCTCGTTAAGAAGGGTGCCACGAGAAAATCAAAGCTCGTTGCTTTTGGTGGAGGAGTAATTGGCGATTTAGTAGGCTTTGTTGCTGCAACATACATGCGGGGAATTGACTATATCCAAGTTCCAACAACTCTACTGGCGCAAATAGACAGTTCTGTTGGCGGAAAAACGGGAATTGACCTCCCAGAAGGCAAAAACCTGATTGGAGCATTCTATCCACCGAAGGAAGTTCATATCGACGTGAGCTTGCTTGAAACATTGCCCATTCGAGAGTTCCAATCAGGGCTTGCTGAAGTCATTAAGACGGGCATCATCCAGAGCCAAGCTTTAACCACCTCCCTGATGCAAAAACCATTAACGCAAGGGGATGACCGTATCTTATCCACAGTTCAAGAGTGTGTGCAAATCAAAGCGAGAATTGTGCAGGAAGACGAGTTTGAAACGAAAGGTCTACGTGCACAATTGAATTTTGGCCATACAATTGGTCATGCCATCGAGCAAATCACAAAATATAGTAAATACACCCATGGAGAAGCAATCGCAATTGGAATGGTTGTCGAAACCATGATTGCCGAAAGACTTGGCATTGCCGATAAAGAGCTAACTTCGAAGGTCAAATTCCTCATGGTTGGTCATGGTTTGCCTACAAAAGCGGTAGAGTTGAAGGAAGCTGAGTTGATCATTGCAGCCATGCGCAAGGACAAGAAGTCAACCAAAGGAGAACTCTCAATGAGCCTAGTAAAAAGCATTGGTGAATGTGAATTGGTTGCAAATATTGAGGAAGGAGTCGTAACGGAAGTTCTGCATGAATTTGCAAAAGGCTAGAGTACTTTTTGGGGTAACCGTTGGTGGTTTTTTGGTGCTTTGTAACCTGGGATATTTGCTTGCCTATTCACAGGGTCGGCAACAGGTCTTTTCTAGCCAAATGGATCAAAGTCCAATTCAATTGTTGAGCCTTCTGTTATTCATCGGCATTATTGCTTTTGGGCTCGTTCGGCCCTCCACGGACGGAGAACAATCATGATTGGTCAGACCTTGGCAATAAAGTACGAAATTATTGCACAGGTTGCAGACAGCCCGGTTTTTACCATGTTTTCGGCTCGAGACCGCCTTAGTGGAAGAAACGTTGGTATTCGGCAAATAAAGATGCCTTTTAATGCAGAGCCTGAGTTCATTTCCGCGCTCGTGGGTTTGATTCCCTCTGTTCAAATAAGCCATCCAAACATTGAGGCAATTTCTGAAGTCGTCGAGGATTCTGGCCAACATTACATAATTTCTGAATTGCCAAAAGGTTCGCTTCTAACTGAAAGAATCAAAAGGTTTGCCCCATTTACGGTGCCGGTTACGTTGGCAACTATCATTGGCGTGGTCGAGGCATTAGAAGCGCTCCACCAAAACGGAATTGCCCATGGTGATATTGGTCCCCATAACATTATTGCGACTCACGACGGCGGAGCAAGAGTTCAGTTGGCAGGCATTTGGAAGGCTTATTCATCGAGCAGAACCGCAGGGGTCGCGGTTCTCGCCCAAATGGCTCCGTACCTTGCCCCGGAAGTTTGTACTGGGCAGAAGCCCAGTGCCACCTCTGATCTCTATAGTGTAGGCGTCATTCTATTTGAACTACTGACTGGGCGAGTACCACATATTGGTGAGACGCCTTCAGCCACAACAATTCGGCACTTGACGAGCCCGGTTCCGAGTTTAAGGGGAATAAATGCGTCGGTACCCGTGGCAGTCGAGCAAGTTGTTCAACGGCTTCTGCTAAAGGATCCTACTCAACGATACCAATCGGCAAGGGAAGTATTGGCAGAGTTGCGAGCAATTGGCGATCAACTCAGATTTGGTAGAGCCCCAGTAGCCAAGCCGCCCGAGAAAGGGCAGCCAGTAGTCGTTGAGCCGATCAAGCCAATAAGAGTCTCTCAAAAGCGAACTGAAAGAGAGGATAGGCCCAGCCGAGAAGACAAAATTGCTGAGCGGAAGCGACGGCGTCAGGAGCGAGACGTCCCCGGCTGGTTTCTCGCCCTCCTCGGACTTTTGGTGTTGGGGGTCATTGGTTTGAGTATCAGTTGGGTTACTTACTTGGCCCAAAAGCCTCGCGAGGTAAAGGTTCCAAACCTGAAGGGCGTTTACTCAAAGAGTGCAATTGATCAAGTTCGAAATTTAAGGCTCACGATTCGGGTTGCCGGCAAGGAATCTAACGAAAGAATTGAGATTGGAAAAATTCTAAGAACAATCCCAGCCGCTGGAGAAACAATTCGAGAGGGAGGGACGATAAATGTATACGAAAGCGCCGGAACAAAGCAGGTTAAAGTCCCCGATCTCTTTGGCATGACCGCTGACGAGGCAAAGGCTGCACTCGAATCAGAGAATCTAAGTTTGGATGGAAAGCCCTCCCGGTTAACTGACTATAAGAATGCTGCCGGTACGATCATAAAGCAAGTGCCCCAAGCAAGCGAAACAGTTTCAAGAACGAGCAAGGTCCAAATTTGGATCGCGGCTCCAAATGATGCGCCCCAAGGTAGCTTGCCTGGCGAAAGTGACATTGAATCAGATAGTCCTGCCCACAGCTTTCAGTTAGATTATCGAATCAAAGGGGTGAAGTGGAGAGTTTCTGTAAGAATTGAAATTGAAGATGAGGACGGGCAACGGCTCGTCAAAGAAGCCGACTATGACCCGGGAGACATTATCCCGATCAAAGTAGTTGGACACGGACAATCTGCCAAGTTCACAATACGTTTTGATGGAGAACTAAAGGATACAATTGAGGTTAAACCCGGAGTAAAAAGCAAGAATTGAAATACGAACTAGCGCCCTCAATCCTGTCCTTTGACTTGACTTCATTGTCTACTCAGGCACCAAGACTCATGGCGGCAGGTGCTCATATCATCCATTTAGATGTCATGGATGGGCAATTCGTGCCGCCAATCAGCTTCGGTGACGTCATTGCTCTCAATCTTAGAAATCACGTTAATGCCCGAATGGAAGTTCATTTGATGACCTTAACTCCGGAACGGCACTTCGACGCGTTCATCAAGGCGGGATGCGAGAGAGTCATTTTTCACGCAGAAGCCACTTATCATGCCCATCGATTAGTGCAATCTTTAAAGTCACAGGGTGTAAAAGCTGGAATTGCGATCAATCCAGCAACCCCTGTTGAAAACATCGCATCTATCATTGACGAGATTGATATGGTGCTGGTAATGACAATCAATCCTGGGTGGGGAGGTCAAACATTGATTCCTTCTACCCTTGAGAAGATTCGGCAGGTTCGGAAACTTCGATCTGACCTCGATATTCAAGTTGATGGAGGAGTCGACCCGGTTACTCTTCCGCAGGTTATAGAAGCGGGTGCAAATGTTTTCGTTGTTGGGAGCTATCTTTTGAGGGCTCCTACCTTAGAGGAGGGTGTCACATCGATCTTAAACGGCTTCCCCTCAAATTCCTAACAACGCTTTTCATCATTATTGGGATTGGGACCGCACTCGGTTGGCCCTGGGTCATTGGACACAAGCCGCTTCCAAATGCCTCCGTCCAAGCGCAGTTGGACTTTTTGACAAAGGGAATCATCGTCGTATGTATTTCGGTCATTGCATTCGTACTGGCCGGAGTAGGCGCAATTCTTATTGTTCGGCAAGCCCGGCAGGAGTATCAAGATGCAAGAACTGAAATGCTAAAAGATCTGATCGAAGGTACTCAAGAAGACATTCGGAACAAACAAAATGTCGAGGCATGAATCTTTCATGCTCGAGGCAATCGAGCTTTCTAAGCAAGGGTTTCCTGCACCAAATCCCCGGGTTGGTTGTGTCATTGTCAATGATGATCAAGTCGTAGGACGGGGATTCTGCAAACTGGATGGGGGCGATCATGCAGAAGTAATGGCACTCAAAGAGGCCGGGGTCATGGCAAACGGTGCTACCGCCTATGTGACCCTTGAACCGTGCAACCACTTTGGCAAAACTCCACCTTGCTCGCAATCCTTGCTTAGGAGTGGAGTGAAACGGGTCTTTTTTGCGACCAGTGACCCGAATCCAATAGCCGCTGGAGGAAGGGAATTCCTCTTGTCGAATGGTATTCAAGTTGAACACGGCATTTTGGCAATTGAAGCTGCAAAGGTAAATGCTCAATTTCTTTTTGCAATGAAGCATCGCAGACCCTTTGTCACCGTAAAAGCCGGAATAACTCTCGATGGAATGGTGGCTTTGCCCAGTGGCGAAAGTAAGTGGATCACAAACGAAGCATCACGCCAAGACGCTATGAGGTTAAGGGCAGATATTGGGTGTGTAATGGTTGGACGAATAACCGCTGAGCAAGACCGAGCCCGATTGAACCTTCGAGGAATTGAAGGTGCCAATCAGCCTTTGAGGGTTGTTCTGGATCCTCGGTCAATTCTCTCTTCCGACTTGCCCATCTTTGATGAATCGGCACCGACCCTGCACTTAACCAACGAGCAGCAGATAAGGACTCCATCCGATGTTTTGGAAAGAATATGGGTCACGGGTCGAACGGGTGTTCTGATCGAGGGCGGTCCAACTACCAACTCTCGTTTTTTTGAATCTGGCCTAGTTGACCGAATCATTCTCTATGTGGCACCCAAGATTTTTGGAGATGGCAAGTCATGGGTTGGGACTTTAGGATTTTCGGAAATGAAGGATTTTCCGGAGTTTGAGCTTGCTAATGTTGAAAATATTGAAGGAGACCTAAAAATTTCTTATCAGTCTCGGAACTTTAGCAAATACCTAGAGTCTTATAACTTGTAGATTGAAAGATCTACACCATAACTGACAGCAATGAATAAGTAGAAGCTTTCGAAAGATGGCTTCATCTCTCCCCCAAAGCCCCGCGCCTTAATCCCCCCACGGCCGGGGCCATTTTTTGCCTAAAGTTTCAAAAACCATTGGTGCATCCGCACATCCGAGGTGAGTTCAGGGTGAAAGCTGGTTCCAATAATCTTGCCTTGCTTGACCGCTACGATGTTTCCCTTGTACTCTGCCAAGACTTTAGTGGTGGCACCAACTCGGGTTACAATTGGAGCCCGGATGAAAACGCCCATCACTGGTTCGCTCAATCCAGATACGAACACTTCGTCTTCAAAGCTGTGTATCTGAGACCCAAATGCATTGCGTTTGACAGTAATGTCCAAGAGCTCGAGGGTGTACTGCTCACGATCCTCGATATCTGTAGCCAGCATGATCATCCCCATGCATGTTCCCCAAAGGGGCATTCCGGCTTTTCCCGCTTGTTTTAAGGCGTTTCCGAGGCCATATCGTTGCATGAGCAGTCCGACCGTTGTGCTTTCGCCTCCGGGCAAAATAGCGCGATCCACTGTGGCCAGTTGTTCTGGAGTGCGAACTTCGATAACGTCAAGGCCAACTGTGTTTGTTCCGAGAAGAGCTTCTCGATGTTTATCAAAATCACCTTGAATCGCAATTACGCCAACTCGCATTGACTAAATCGTACCTTGGAAGTGGGTTCGGTGCCGGTTTCTGTTACCACAATCATCGGGTCGTAATTGCTTGACTGAAAGTCCTTTCTCAAGGTAATTTGTTGGGATGAAGCGGTGGATTGTCGGGGGCGGAGTCAGCATTTTTTTGATCGGAATTGTTTCGGCTGGTTGCGGCGGTGCATCTTCCGGTGCTGTCACCAAGGCAGGGCTCGGAAAGGACTTGTTTTTCGATACCAGATTATCGAATCCGGTTGGTCAGTCGTGCGGCACATGCCACAGTGCCAATCGCTCGTTTACAGATCCACGGGGTGGCATCACATCGGAAGGTGCTCTTACGGGTATTTTTGGTTCTCGCCAATCTAATACGGCAATGTATATGGCGTTCTCGCCAGAATTTAGATTCGATGCAGTTGATCAAGACTTCATTGGCGGGCAATTTTGGGATGGGCGAGCAAAGAACCTTGAAGAGCAGGCAAAGGCTCCATTCCTCAATCCTGGGGAAATGAACAATGCAACCAAGCAACAGGTTGTTGACAAGGTTAGAACAGGACCATTTGCAGTCAAGTTTCAGACGGTTTACGGCACTGACATTTTCAATGATACGGACAAGGCGTTTGACGCCTTGGCAGACGCAATAGCCACCTTCGAGCGATCCGAAGAGCTTCAACCATTTACTTCCAAGTATGATGCGTTCTTGAAAGGCAAAGTAAATCTGACGGCGGCTGAAGCAAGGGGGCTTTCGGTATTCGAGAATCCAGCGAAAGGAAATTGTTCAAAATGCCACCCAAGTCAGCCGGGACCAAACGGAGAACCACCCCTTTTCACTAATTTTAAGTACGACAATATTGGGGTTCCTCGTAACCTTATGAATCCCTTTTACACCCAGCCAACTTGGCAAAACCCTGACGGTTCTGGGTTTATTGACGTTGGGCTTTCGAAGACTACTGGCCGACCGCAAGATGCCGGTAGATTTAAGATTCCGACTCTGAGGAACATCGCGGTAACGGCTCCATACTTCCACAATGGAGTATTTACGACACTAGAAGACGCTGTCCTCTTTTACGATCAGCGGGATCTTGGCGGATTTGCGGTTCCCGAAGTTCTTCAAGGGGTCAACCGGGTTGACTTGGGGAGCCTCCACTTGGGAGACCAAGAAAAGCTGGATCTCATCGAGTTCTTGAAGACTTTGACCGATGGCTTCTAACAAAAAGAGCCCCTTGCGCTTAAGTGCAAGGGGCTTCGATTGTGTTTAAGGCTTACTTGCCTTTAGCTTTTGGCGTTGGAATGCTTGGCGCATCCTTGAACTTAGCTGGGTCGGCCTTGAAGGCACCTGGGCAGCCAGCACAGCAGAAGAAGTATCGCTTACCTTCGTGATCAGCAAACATCTTAGCCTTGGTTGCCTTCTTGATGTTAACCTTGTGATCCTTCATGATCGGACATGCGATCTCTTTAGGAGTTTTGTCGCCGGCGAATGCAGGAACCAAAAGGGCTGCGGTTGCAAGAGTTAGAATTACTTTTTTCATTTCGATTTCCAAACGTGACCGGAGCCACTTACTATCCAGTATATTCATAATGCTTTTGAATGAGCAAAAGTTCCCGTAATTTTTTCAAATGAAAGTCAAATTCCTCCACACCAATGACTTTCACGGCAAATTAGATGAAAGAGCGGTCGAGTCGTTGCGTGGCTTAAGGGTCGACAGGGATTTTTACTTCGATTCCGGCGATGCGATAAAGGCAGGGAACCTCGCAATTCCCCTTTTAGTTGACCCGGTTTGGCCAAAGCTTGCTGAATTAAATTGCTCGGCATCGGTACTCGGAAATCGAGAAACTCACCCGCTCAGAATCGCGTTTGAAAAGAAAATCGAAGGTCACTCCCACCCCATTTTGGCAGGCAATTTGATTTCGAAAGACGGATCTGAGTTCTTACCAAAGACACTGATTCTGAAAATTGGTGACTTCAAAATCGGCGTGATCAGTACCATGGTGGCGATGGTTACCGAAAGAATGAAAACTCAATCGGTCAGTGCCTTCCTGTGGTCCGACCCAATTAAGACCGCAATCCAGTTGGCCCAAGAGATGCGACCAACCGTTGATCTTCTCGTCGCTCTGACTCATATTGGCTATAAGCAAGACTGTCTGCTCGCTCAGCAATGTGGAGACATTGACATTATTTTTGGCGGCCACTCCCATACGGTTCTGGAGCACCCAGTGAAAGAAAACCATACGTGGATCGTCCAAGGTGGTTCGCACGGTCGTCATGCAGGAGTTTATGAATGGGAAGACGGAATCCTTTCGGGTGGGCTAATTTCCCTTAACCAATCTCGTTAGCAATCTTGAGAATATTGTGCCAACTCGACTGCAAATCCGAAATCAATGGCGTCTGAGCTCGAGCAATTGACACTAGTTCAAGATCAATTTCAGCGGAGATAATTGCCTCTACTCCAACCGGAGCCTCGACTAAAATTCGCCCCAACGGATCGCAGATCATCGATCCACCGACAAAGCCCTTTCCGCCTTCATGTCCCACTAGCTGAGCCACGAACGAATAGACACCGTGCTCTTCGGAGATCGCTCGTACTAATCTTTGATATCGTTCGTGGTTCTCAATGTGGTCACTGCGGAATCCTCGTGCGGGAGATGCCGAAGGGATGATCATGGCGGTCGCACCAGCAACCGCGTTCATTGTTGGCAATATAGAGTGCCAGACATCTTCACAGATCATTAAAGCCGTAGTACCCAACGATGATTCAAACATGCAGAGGTCTTTGCCCTTCGAAACAAATCGATCTTCGTCAAAGACCCCGTAGGTCGGAAGGAAAATCTTTTGGTAGGTTTTGACGCTTTCAATCTTTGTGCCGTCGAACCGGCAAAATCCGGCTGAGTTATAAACATTACCGCCTAGTAGTTCATAAAAGCCAAGGGCAAATTCAATTGGTCTTATTAGCTTGCCTTGAACACGATCGTTGAGCTTTTGTGCAAGAGCTTCTGAACTTATCGCGAGTTCTAGAACTCCACCTTCGAGGAAGTAGCCGGTTGTGCAAGTTTCTGGAAAAATGGCAAGTTGAATTCCCTCATTGGCGCACTGAATCAGATGCTCGGCAATTCGGTCCAGGTTGCTATCAAGCTTGCCCTTGTCGGGAGAGAATTGTACGATGCCAACGGTGACTGCCACGATGATCAGTTTATCCCAGGTTCGCTTTGGTTATCCGTTGGACCCCGCCACGTTTTGAGTTGGTCAAATGTTGATGTGCCAACTGTACTCCGAACCACGCCAACTAGTCCAGCCGACGAATCTCCCCAAGTTGTGATAATGAGTCGTTGTTTAGCCCGAGTCATGGCAACGTATTGGAGTCGTTTGAGTTCGTCTCGCTCCTTTATAGACTTTAAGGTCTTCAAGTACTCAGCAGCAAAGGTTGATCTGCCTTTCTGCCAGTAGCCAATCCAACCTGAGTCGGCATCAAAAGTAGGAGAGAACGTGGGTGGCGGCTTGTGGTCCATTCCGTCGGCTAGTATAACCGTATCCCATTCCAAACCTTTTGCCTTGTGAATAGTCATGAGGGTTACCAGATCCTCGGATTCATCGGTTGTAGCGGCATCGCCTTCGTCATGGCGCAACTTCTCAATGTTCCGAATTTGTTCGGCAAATTCTCTTGCGGAAAGCTCCGGTGAATCCATGGCGAGAAGGAGCAACTTACGTACATTTTCGATTCGCCGGCGCCCTTCCGTTAAAGAAAGAAGGTTCATAAACAAATCGGACCGGTTAATGATTTTTGAAAGAACTTCGCTGGCAGGAACATGGTCAACTTGTGTTCTTAATTCAAGGAACCAAGATGAAAATCGATCAATTTTGCCTTTGTCCTCAGGTCCTAGTTCAAGTTCGGCCTCAGGTTTAGTCAACAAAACTATTCCGTCTAAAGTGAGTCCAACGATGGGACTTCGTAAGGTTGCTAGCCACGCAAAGTGATCACTCTTAGATGAAACGGCAAGAAGCGAATTCACCAAATCTCGTACTTCAGATCTGGCAAAGAACTGAGATTGACCTGCATTCATCCTGACTCCGATTCCTCGTCGCTTAAGAGCCGCTCCGATAGCCTCGGCCTCTTTGTGACGGCGAATGAGAATACAAATTGAGTTGAGTTTGACGTTCTGGTCTCGTTGAAGGGCGACGAAGTCAGCCAACTCACCCCAATTAGTTTTTGAACTGAGATGAAGGCGTTCGACCCCGTCAAAATTCATTTGGGAATCAAAAACGTCATAGCGATTAGACGTGAAATAGTGCTCTGCACCAAAGGCTTGACTGAACACAACATCCACCATGTTAATGATCGTTTCACTTGACCGGAAGTTCTTTGAAAGCTTCAAGTAACCATGTCGGGCTCGATCATTAAATGTCGAAACATCAGCATTTCGGAAACCATAAATGGATTGCTTTCCATCCCCAACCAGCATTTTGGACTTGCTTGCAATTGCATCAAAAAGCCGAAATTGATTTCGGTTGAGATCTTGAGACTCGTCAACGATTACGTGGAGGAACTGCCTCGAAATGCGATTTCTGACTTGCGGTGACACCTCGATAAGGCGAACTGCTCGGCTTTCCAATCCGTCAAAGTCGATCTTTCGTTCTTGGGATAGGAGCGTTTCGTACCTCGTCCAGGCACGAAGAGCGATTTGCGCAAGCCCGCAAGTTAGCTTTGCTGCGAGGAGTTCGTCATCTTGAGATTCCTTTAGCCAAGCAAACTTAGACTTCTCGCCACGGGTTTTGCCTGCTTCCTGATAAGCGATATCCCGCCAAGAGCCTCCGGGCTGCTCGGCAATTGCCACTTTCATGTAGTCAGGAAGCTTCGCGATCAGCGCTTCGTGAGTTTGGCGAAGATATTCTGAACCCGAAGCATACAGATTTTCGAAGAAGGAAGGCTCATGGCCGCTACTTCGGAAATGGTTAAGAATCTGAATTGTTTCTTTCTCAAGCTTCTCGTAAGCTCCAAATTGTCCATATTCAGCCTTGCCAACCGTTGATTTGACAAAGAGGGCAATAAGCTCATTATCGTCGTCCTCCGACGAGTTTATGACGTGGCGAACGGCATCGCGTTTAAGTCGATCTGATTCTCCGCCGGTTGCAAGTTCGAACTTTGGATCAATCCCTGCTTCAACCGAGTTTTCTCGCAACAGCTTTTCGTAAAACGAGTGAATTGTCTGAATTGGTCCCGTCTCAGCCTCTTGGGCCTGGTCAAAAAGCTGATTTTCAAAAAGTCGGTCAACAATTCGGCGTTTCATTTCGGCGGCGGCTTTATTCGTAAAAGTGATGGTTAGGATTTGCGAAGGACGAACCTGAAACTCTCGCACTAACCGGAGATATCGTTCAACAACGACGTAGGTTTTTCCCGATCCTGCGGACGCCAGAACAACCGAGGATCCTTCGTTCTGGTTGATAATCTCTACCTGTTCGTCGGTCGGGGTTCTAAGCATTGCTTACTCCGAGGTCTTGGAATTCGTCGGTGCTTCCTTGTGATTGGCGGCACAAGTCGGTGAAGGAACAGAATTGGCAGTAGTCGCCCGCTCGGGTTGTCATTTGCCCGGAGACAGCAATTGACTTTGGCACTCGAAGGAGGTCTTTGATCCGTTCGGCCAACTCAGTTTTGTTTCCAAATTGCTTAGCTAGGTTCAAGACTATGAGCTGATCTCCCCTTTTCTCTAGCGGTTGGGAATCTGAAAAGAGAAGGGTAGTTCGATGATCACTAAGACCATCTACTTCGATTCGGACTTCAGAAACGCCCTCCCATGCGGCTGCGATATACATCCCAAATTCGGTTAAGTACCGGTCGAGCGATTCTTCCTTGACATCTTTTGGTGGGGTTCGTCGGTAGAGGTGGATTGTACGAATTCCATTTTGGTCAGTCACTCCCGCAACCTTTCCAGTTAGGCGGTACTTAAATCTTTCAGGGTTTAACTGTGGATCACCAAACTTAAGGTCAAGCTTCGTATTCAAGGGATTTCGACCCCAAACCTCCCTCGCCAGGAACTCTCGTTCTATAAGACCTTCGACCAATCGAGTCGAACCGTGGTAGATCATGTCGAATTCCCAAGTCGGGAGTCGAGGTCGAAGTTCGTCTAAGTAGGATAAGAGGACCTGACTCATCTCGGCCTTGGCGATCTTCTCGTTCTCAATCGTCAACAGTTTGGCGCGACGAGGAACTTCCAACATCCAGCCCCAGTGATCGCTTGGCTGCTGTTGCTCAGGAATTAGGCGTTCAGCAGCAAACTTGAAGTTGCATTCAACCAGTGACCGAAGGCTCCTCGGTTGAACATTGGACATATCAAAGCGAACTAAGTCGATTGAACGAGGGTCATCAAGCTCATTATTTACCGGCTTTAGGACTGGGCTTTCTAGGCGAGTCGCTAGCTCTTGATCGTAGTCCGATTGGCATAGATCAATAGGCGGAGTGAGATGCCTTCTTGGATGGACAATGATGTCGCCAGTTTGACAAATCCGTCTTACTTCTTCCAAATAGAATGCCGGAACGTTGTCACTCTCACCATCCGACATTGGATAGCTAAGATAGAGTGCCTTTGATGGACAAGCACAAACTCGGTAAAAGAGATCTCTTTCGCTTTTTGCAATGTCAAAAGAGTTATTCATTGCCGGACCCTTGAGCAGCTTGGAGACCCCAATCTTTAGTTCATCGCTCAGAATTGGATTCTCTGATCTTCGGCGTGGAAAGGATCCTTCTAACATACCGAGTACCAGGAGGTAGTCGATTTCACCGAGTTCCTCTGGGGATGAAACCAAGACGATGCCGTTTTCCCCGCTAGGAACACTTACATCACTCATCTGCCAAACACTGTCGGCATGACCTAACCAATCCGCATAAGAAATGGATTCGGGATTTTGCGTAATCTGAATCGTCGCATCTTGGGCAAGATTTGAGAGCAGGGAAGTTTGAGCCCGTAAATCACGTTCTTGGGCATTCTTTAGCCACGGAGCCGATTCCAAGAATTGCTTGAGTTCGCCATGCCACTCAGCCATTGTTCGATTTCGCTCAAGGCACTTCGACCGAAACTCCAAGACATACAGTAGGGTTTCTTTCAAATATTCATTCGGTTGCTCAAGGCTTTCCAATCCAGACGCCAATTCATCCCAATCATTGATGGAACTTGTATGGGAGTTCTCAAGTAGCTCGTCGAATTCGGATACTCCAAAATACGAGGTCTTAAAAGGGCTTGCCAGCGTTCTGACATCTTGAACCGACAATGCCTTGAGTACGGCAAGGGTGACCTTGGCAAATCCGCTCGCAAGAAGGGGGATTCTACGGCGAGTGTCAATTGGAACCCCGAGCGTCTCACCGGCGTGAATCAGAATCGGGCCATATTGATCAATGTTTCGAGAAAGGATTGCGGTTCTCGAAAAATTTCCGATCGAAAGGCATTTACGAAGTGCCCATTCACATTCAGACAATGGGTCTCCGCAACAATGGATCTCGACCCAATCTAGGTCAACTCCATGGCTTTCAGATTTGGCGAAAAGATTATTAAGGAGCTTGGTGCCTTCGCCCGGAGCATTCGGTTTTACGCCTAATTCATCCGAAATCACTTTTGAAAGCTGAAAGATGTCTCCATCAGTTGAGTGACGGTCAATAATCACCTGTACATCGGCACCCTCTTCTACCAACCACTTGACCCATTTGATTGCTGCGGGGTGGACAGTACTACCCATAAAGAAAAGGAGACGTGAATCTTGACCATCAGTATCAATTTGAGAATCCAGGCACTCCGAAATCATTTTCGAAACAATGGTCGCATTTGCCCGTTCGAGAATCGTTATAACCTCTTTGAAAATCTCGGTCAACTCGGTTACTTTGCTTAAAGATTCATGGCTTTTTAAGATTTTGATCAGGTCTTCGCCATCAGTACCAATCAAGCCCCATTGCCCTGCTTCTCGAAAAACCTCAAGAAGACATTCGTGAAAGCCGGGCATATCGGCGACTTTTCTAAATGGACTACTTGCGTCAATCTCGGCGCAAACTATGTTGAGAGCTGATAGTATTTGCCGAGAGGTGGCAATACGCCGGCTGGGCAATCCCGTTAATTGATGGACTTGGCGAACAACTTCGCCAAATGACTTGACGTCGACCAAGGTTTGGTCGTCGAGTTCGGCTCTGAGCATTGGCAACTGAGTATCACTTAATGATGTGACAAGTCCATATTCATTCTTGCCAAATCGTTGGACTAATCGGGCAACATTTTTTGGACCAGGGATGATGCTGATCAACTCCAATTTGCCCTTTGCCATCTACCATCAAGTGTAACATGAGCAAGTGCCAGAACGAGCGTCCCAACGAATTTGGAACATGAGAAGACAATGGTTAGGGAACCTTATTCCACTTGGTGTGGCTCTCTTAGTTGCGCTTGTGTGCTTCCCACTTGGCTTTTTTGGTCAGGCAATAGTAGGTATTGGTGCTGCTTGGCTTGGAGTTAGTCAATGGGGGTTCTTTGAGAACGTCAAAATCGAACGGGAACTCCGGGCACGGCTCGGTTCAGAGGGCGAGCTAATTGGGTTTGTTTACTGCCGCCCACCAACCGCGCTTGATGCTCACGCTGAACTTGGGCTAATGACGATCTTGCCGGATGAGATTAAGGTCGAGACAGAGGATGAGTCTTATCTCATTCGATTGGCGGAAATTACCGGTATTGATCGCCAAATGAATATTCACACGCTTCTTGGACTCGGTGGTTGGATTGCCTTGGAATTGGAAACAGGAAGGAAGTTGAGGTTCGAAAGTCGAAAATATCCAACCATGTTTCAGAGCAATCGGCGCACGAATGAACTTTTTGCAGAATTTAGAACCTTGATTAATGAAAAGGCCCCCGCATAAGCGAGGGCCTTCTCAAGTTTCCTAAGGACTAGCCTTAGCCTCTCAAGAGAGAGAGTACGGAGTTGCCGGACTGGTTTGCCTGTCCGAGCATCGCCATACCTGCTTGCTGCATAACTTGCAACTTGGTGTAGTTGGTCATTTCTGCGGCAACGTCAAGGTCCCGGATCGAGCTCTCGGAGTTTGAAAGGTTTTCTTTCATACTTGCAAGCGTTCGGTTGTTCGATTCAAGAACGTTTCTTTGGAAGTTACCAATTCGACCTCTCATCTGGCTGACTTCGTCGATCGCTTTATCAAGAACTGAAAGAGCAGTCTGAGAACCCGCCGATGTCGAAACATCCAGGTTGTTGACGGTTACACCGCTTGCAACACCTGAACCTAGCTGACCTGCGCTCATGTTTCGAAGAGCAAGGTTAGCGGTGGTGTTCGCAAGGAATCCAATTTGGAAGCTTGAGTCTTGAGCGATAACTTGACCCATAAGCTGAGTGTTAACCGCGTTTCCACCAGTCGTGATGTTCAACTTGTTACCATTGGCATCCGTCAAAGTAAGACCGTCTGCACCAGCAGCACCACCAGTGTAAAGTACACTTTGACCACCCATACTAACTGTCGCCGTTGCGTTGGTTCCAGTTACCGAAGCCGACGTGTTCGCTGCAGACGATACTGCACCAGATGTATCAACAAAGTTGACCGATCGGTTGGTACCTGTTTGAGTCTGAGTAAAGGTCAACTGGTTCGAAGCGTTAAACGCCGCGGTTACACCGGTTTGACCAGATGCCGCGTTGAGAATTGAAGCAATGTTTGCACCCGAAGTACCAGCTGCGATCGTGAAGCTGACACCATTAACACTAATTGAGCCAGAAGCGGCTGCACCAGCAGTCAACAAGGCTGTTGCCGTGTAGAGAGCCGCCGTCGCAGCAACGGTTTGGTTAATCGTTACGAGACCAGTTTGAGTGATCGTGGTGCTGTTCGCCGTACCGCCGAAGCTGAATCCTGCAACCTTTGAAGTGTTAGAAATCTGGGTTGTGACACCAGCGGAACCATCAAGAAGTTTTCGTCCTGAATAGGTAACTGAAGAAGCAATTCGGTTGATCGAAGCAACGATTGAGTTGACCTGATCTTGGTTCGCAGCAAGCTGTGTTGAAGTCAACGTTGCTGAGTTACCTGAAGCAATCGCAAGTCCTCGAGCATCGGCTAGAAGTTGGTTCAATTCGCCGAGAGCATTTTCTGCAGTCTTCGAATAGTTCATGGCTTCCGTGTTGTTTCGCATTGCCGAGTCCATCGAAGTGATTTGGGCTCGGAAGAGCTCGGACGAGATGAGACCAGCAGGATCATCCGAAGCATCTGCAATTCGCAGACCCTTTGAAAGCTTGCCCATGGACTTCGTCATCATGCTCGAGACTTTTGATACGCTGTTGTATGCACCTAGTGCTGAAATGTTATTGTTAATCTGAAATGGCATTCGATCCTCCGTGACTATCGGGTCTTTGCTTTGGCATCTTGCCTCGGCAAACGATTCCTCCCCAGGTATCGTGGCTCTTGGATTGACCCTCCCTTGAGCTCACTGAGGGATTTCCATTTGAGTCATGCCATTGATCCTAGTAAAAATACAGTGATTGTTTCAAGCTGTAACAATTGCTAGCCAGTATTAATGACAGGTGGGATTATTCACTGTAACATCACTTATCAATTCATGTAATTCAAAATGGCGGTCATCCAACTGGGCTGCGGAAGATTGCGCGGAGAACAACACATCTTGACCCGCAAAGCCTCTCTCCAGCAGAAATGTGCCATAATCATTCGTTACAGCTCGGGGCGCAAGCCCCCGAATGGAGACCAAGAGCATGAGTGAAGAATTAAATAAAGCCCTTGCTGCCGATCCAATGAAAATGGATAAGGACGCTGACAGCGCCAAAGCAAGACCTCGCAGAAAGAAGAAAATAAGCTATCTAACCCTCAACAAGGTTTATATTGTTGATTACAAGGATACGCCACTTCTTCGCAAGTTCATCAACGATAGAGGCAAGATGATCCCATCACGACAATCGGGAACCACTGCTCGTCAGCAACGACAAGTTGCCCAGGCTATCAAACGAGCCCGAGAAATGGCACTGATTCCTTTCGTTGTTACCGAAATGAGCAATGAAAAGCGAGAACCACGTGAGCCAAGAGAAGGTCGGGACTATCGAGATGGACGAGAAGGACGAGAGTCACGAAACAGTGAATCTCAAGAAGCCAGATCAGAAGCTCCAGCAGTAGCAACCGAAGAATAAACTTAAACGATTCCAGATCGTAAAAGGTCCTTGAGCATTAAAAGCCCAAGGACCTTTTTATTTTTGACCACTGGCATTTCGCCAATTTTGGCCGAAGAATTCTGAAAAACTTCCAATGCCTCCATTGCCAAAAGTTCAGGTTCAATGGTCGAAGGTGATTTCGTCATGAACGATTCGGCTTGAGCCTCAATATCGATTGGAGTCTTAAGCAAGTGCCTCCTTAAGTCGCCTTCGGTTACAAAGCCCACCAAGTTTCGTTCGCTATCAACAATGCAAGCTGCTCCAACACCGGCAGTTGCAATCTTCTGCATCACCATTAGTACCGTATCGGAGAGCCCAGAAACGGCTATGTCTTCATATTTGCGCATAACATCTTCAACGCGTAGTAAGAGTCGTTTGCCCAAAGCTCCCGCTGGATGATACTTGGCAAAATCTTCTTTACCAAATCCTCTTTCCTCCATAACCGCGATTGCCAGTGCATCGCTTAAGGCAACCATAACCGTTGTGCTGGTGGTTGGTGCTAAATTATTCGGGCAAGCTTCTTCACGAACGCCGGTGTCCAAAATGAGGTCGGAGAGTTTGGCAGCTGTGCTGTTTGGGCGTCCGGTAATCAACACGGTTTTTGCTCCGGAAGCCTTGAAGCTTGGAAATAGACGGACAAGTTCGTCAGTTTCTCCACTATGGGTATAGAGCAAGACGATGTCGTCTTTCGTTACCATTCCGAGGTCGCCATGAACGGCCTCAGCCGCATGCATAAAGAATGCCGGTGTGCCTGTGCTTGCCAAAGTGGCGGCGGTCTTGTTCGCGATATGCCCTGATTTACCGACTCCGCAACAAATCACTCGACCAGTACAACCGAGTAACCACTGAGCCGCAGTAGTAAAAGAACGATCTAAGTTGGCGGCGCAAGCAATGAGCGCTTTAGCTTCTTGGTTTAGGACCTTTCGACCGTTCTCAATCATGGTTTACAAGATACTCTTTCCGAAGAGCGACGCAACCCATTCAGTGGCGATGATCGCGGTTTGATTGTTACTATCGTGAATAGGGCTGACCTCGACGACATCAAGACCGACAAGTTTGAACGATTGATCCTCCTGAAGCGTGGTGTAAATCAATTCGGCCAAAAAGTGTGCCTCTCGATAAGTAAGACCACCACGAACCGCAGTACCCGTACCTGGAGCAAGGATTGGATCCATCGCGTCCACATCAAGTGAAACATAAAGGTATTCGCACCCAAGGTCCTTGAAGTATTGATTGATTCGATTCCATGAACCGAGTACCCCATCGCGGTCGATGTCGTGCATCGTAATGGCGCATCCCATTTTTGCTCGCTCACGTTCACCGGTATCGACATCTCTTAACCCGAACCAGCTGATGTTTGCCGGATTCAGCTTCTTGTTCACGACGCTACTTTGGAGCATTTTCCAATCACGATCGTAATTCCCATCCACTCCGCTTTCAAATCCGCAAAGTAGGGCAAGTGGCATGCCATGGATATTTTGCGACGGGGACTGGTCCGGCGTATTCATATCCACATGGGCATCGATCCAAAGGATTCCCAATTTGTCGCCATATTTGTCGACAAGGGCGGATACCGGTCCGGCAGCCATGGAATGTTCGCCACCAAGCATAATCGGAAAGTTGTCTCGGGCGAGAATATCGACGGTGACCGCCTTAAGCTTGCTCAGAACATCACTTATTGGCTTGGCAAACGGAAGTCCATCACCTTCACTGGCGGTCAAATCGACCGAAATGTTGCCGCGGTCAGCCCCACTTAATTTGAGCTCATTGAAGAGCGTGTTGGTTATTCCGGCAAGACGCAGAGCATCTGGTCCGAGGCGACTCCCTTGTCGGGCACCACCCAAGTCGAAGGGGGCACCATGTATCTCGATCACGTCTATAAGGGTACCTGTCTGGCGCAAGCCTAATTAATTAGGTGCGTTGTTTGAACTCGCAGGAGCATTGTTTGCCGCTGGAATATTGTTTGCTGGTGCTGGTGTATTAGTTGCCACAGGAGCGTTGTTAGACACCGCTGGAGCATTATTCGAAACTGCTGGAGCGTTGTTTGAAACAGCTGGCGTTTTTGTTTCCGGTTGCTGAGTCGAGACTTGACCCGGCACTACCTTCATTTCCGCTTCGAGCAACCGCTTAGAAATCACGCTGTAGATCAAAACGAGACCCATGAATGAAACTCCAAGATACAAAGCCGCTTTTGACATGATGTCGTCAAAGGTTGCTTTACCTTTATAGCTGGTGCGGACACTTCCGCCTCCGCTCATTGCATCTCCCTTACCGGTAAGAAGCACAAGCAACGAAAATACAACCGCCGCAGCGAGTGCAAAAAACAGGATAATGTTGCTCAGAATAGCCACGGCTTTATAGGATACCTAAAACGAGAGGAGATCGACTCCAAATGCCCGCCCGATTAACCACGCAATTCCAGACGCCGAAAATGATCCGGCTATTACATGAAGCATTCCACTATTGATAATTCGGGTCAAAGGAGAAGCTGTACGATTAGATGCCGTCGCATAATTATCGAGCAATTCCTTTCCTGCCGCGATTCCACTCTCGATCTGCTTTAAGTTGGGGGTTTTGGTTGTAAACCAATATTGTGCAAACGAGCCAACTTTCTTCCAAAGGTAAAGCGTCGCTATTAGTGCTACTGTTAGTCGAAGCTTTTCGTCAGATATCCATGGTGTAGTCCAAATCGTGGTGAACATGGTGACCGCCACTGCCAAGTTCGTGCCGCATCGAGGGTGAACCCGTGGCATTCGAGAGATTACTTCCGGAGTCAATTCTTCGTCTCGCTCAAGAGCGTGAACCACCATATGTTCGGCAGCGTGATATCCCGCAATCGGCAATACGCGAAAAATGCACAACATGATCAAAGCCGTCAACATCGAAACGGCAAGGCTAATCATCCAAGTATTGGGTAAGCCTTGAGTAGACCAAATCAGTGCCGCATTCCCAAAACCGAAGAAAAGCATGAGAAACACGCCTGTGCTGAAAAGATACCAACCGCTTTTGCCACCCTTGATCGCTCCGGTGGTGAGATACACGCCAAAGGGGGTTGCCATCCCGCCAACCATATGTGGTCGCTCGGGAGCAGATTGTGCAGCGATAAAGCAAGACGGAGTGAGAATTCCGCAAATGTTTTCGTGGTCATCAACAACAATAAGCGTTGAACTTGATTCCAACTGGCGCATGGCTTCTGCACCTGTGGATCTGTTCGAAATGCTTGGAGTTGGATGAAGAAAGTTGCCGACTGCTTCGTCTTTTCTGGTGTCCTGAGCCAGAAGTTGCAAAATACTTGATTGAGTAAGAGTCCCTACATATTTTCCTTCTGCGGTAACCGGGATGACTTCCTGCCCAGCATCCCGCATGCGCTCGATCGCAAGATGAATGCTGGCAAAATCCTCGATTGTGACGCAAGGACGCATAAATCGCCCTACTGGTTGTATCAGTCGATCCTTGATCACGCGATTAGTATGCCCAATTTTGGGCATAATGAACGGGTAAGTGAAGCGAATTGGACTCATAACTAGTGGTGGCGACGCACCAGGCATGAATGCGGCGATCCGGGGAGTCGTTCGTGCGGCTATCTATCGAAACGTCGAAGTCATTGGGTTTTTGCACGGTTGGGAAGGAGTTATCCAAAACGAAACCCAAATTTTAGATTCAAAGGCAGTTGGCGGCATCATTGATCGAGGTGGCACAATTCTGCGCTCGGCTCGAAGTGCCGAGTTTCGTACGCCCGAAGGTCGCTTGAAGGCCCTAGAGAATTTGAAATCCAATGACATCGAAGGGCTCGTAGTGATTGGCGGAGATGGATCGCTTACCGGTGCGCTCAAGCTCCAAGAGGAGTTTCAATTTCCGGTTATGGGAGTTCCTGGGTCCATCGACAACGACATTTCTGGCACCGATTACTCGATTGGGTTTGATACTGCGGTCAACATCTCCGTCGAAGCCATCGACCGACTCCGCGATACGGCGTACTCGCACGAGCGGGTCTTCGTCGTAGAAGTCATGGGTCGCCGCAATGGTTTTATTGCCATTGAGTCGGGACTCGCCGGTGGAGCGGAAGCGATTCTGATTCCCGAAGTGCCATATTCCTTGCTGGACATTTGCAAGAACCTTCGATCTGCCGCCGACCGAGGCAAGAAAAGCTCGATTATTGTGGTTGCCGAAGGCGCGGCTCGGGCGAGCGATGTTAAAGTCTTTATTGAAAAGAACACCGGATTTGACTGCCGTTATTTGGTTCTCGGGCACCTTCAGCGAGGTGGCTCGCCGACCGTTTTCGACCGGGTCTTAGCTCTGCGACTCGGTGCATTAGCAACCAATCGACTTTTGAGTGGCTTTAAAGGCGAAATGGCTGGGGTTGATGGTAGCAAATTGGTCTCGCATCCTCTGACTTACGTTTTGAGTACTGAGCGGACGATTGATCCTGAGAAACTGCTTCTTGCCGAAGTTATGGCGCAGTAAGCGAGCCAAGAAGCTGTTAGCCAGGAAGCTGTTAGCAAGAAGCGGGGAAGCGAAGTTTCGTCGCAGAAACTCTGCAGTTGGCTGTCAACTGCTGACTGCCAACTGTAAACTAATTTCATGCTCCTCACCGTCACTCTTAACCCGGGTCAATTGCTTTAATTTGTCCCGCCGAAGGCGGATGCCTCTCTGGACAGAGAGGCCATTGAGGAACGAAATGGGTGAGTCGATTGAGCGAAGCGAATAAAAGATGCCTGTAGGATGCCAGCGCCATAAAGTCCCGGCTAAAATAAACCAATGCTCCTCACCGTCACTCTGAACCCGTGCGTAGATCACCTCTTACGCATCAAGAAACTGGTGATTGGTGATACCAACCGAGTGCAACACCAGGAAAAGGACGCGGGTGGAAAGGGGCTAAACACCTCCCGGGTTTATGCTCACATGGGTGGAGTCACTATTGCAACCGGGTTTCTTGGCGGAGCAACCAGCGCATTCATTCGCCATGTGATGAAAGACGAAAATGTGCTCGATGGCTTTGTTTATGTCGCTGGCGAGACTCGGACTAACTTCTCGGTCGAGGATGAATCAGGCAACCCGCCAACCACGTTTAACCAAAAGGGCCCAACCATCACCTCAGGTGAGTTCCTTGCCTTGAAAGAAAAAATAGGAATGCTTGCCGTAAAAGCCGATTGGGTGAGCTTTGGCGGCTCTTTGCCGCCGGGAGTCGAGCCAAATGCCTTCCATGAACTGGCGCTGGTGGCGAGATCGAAAGGCGCAAAAATATGTATTGACGCCGATGGCGAAGTATTGATTGAAAGTCTCAAGGCGATGCCCGACATGATTAAGCCAAACACCCCCGAAGCATCTCGCCTATTGGGAAGACCCATCGAGTCCGACGAAGATGTCCTGGCGGCAGCATCAGAGCTTTACAACATGATCGGCGGAGGCGACCGCTACGTAGTCATATCTCGCGGCAGCAAAGGTGCCATCATGAAGTGCGCCGAAGGGACGATTATGGGCATTAGCCCCAAAGTCGATCCACGAAGCACGATTGGCAGTGGCGACAGCATGATTGCGGGAATTCTCAGGGCATTTGCTCAGGGCAGGACCACCGAGCAGGCGTTGCGCTGGGGACTGGCTGCTGGTGCTGCAACCGCGCTCACCAACGGTAGTGCGATTGGCGATCGGGAGACCGTCGAACGTCTGTTCCCAGAAGCCAAAGCGATGTTAGTTTAGGTTCAATGCCCATCAAGTCACATTAGAAAAGCTCAGCAACTGTTCATTGCTGAGCTTTCTTTTTGGAGGGCTTTAAGCCCACGGTCCCGAAATTTACCGAGTCTTGAACTTGTAGATCGTCGTTGACGTGTACGGCTTGCCCGGCATAATATCCGTTGACGGGAACTCAGGCTGGTTTACGCTGTCTGGCGCATGCTGCGTCTCAAGGCAGAAGCCGCCGCGCTTTGGATAGACCTTCCCGCCGTGACCTTTCAATGTTCCGTCAAGGAAGTTGCCGCTATAGAACTGCACGCCAGGTTCGGTTGACCATACTTCCATATATCGACCGCTCTTTGGTTCGTGGACGTTGGCATGCCGTCGGAGCATTCCAACGGTTCCATTAACGACCCAGTTATGGTCGTATCCGCCACCGTATTTGATCTGCTCATGATCGGCATCGATTCGATCTCCAATTCGGGTTAGAGTTCTGAAATCAAATGGAGTCTTGGCAACGTCCATGTATCCGCCTTGAGGGATCAATGTTTCATCGACCGGAGTAATTGCTTCTGCTCGAATCTCCATCTTGTGATTCAAGATGGTCTTCTCCTTCATGCCACCAAGGTTAAAGTACATGTGGTTGGTGAGGTTGGCAATTGTGTGGACATCTGATCGAATATCGTAGTCAATCCGAATCGAATTGTCTGATCCAAGAGTGTATTTCACAACCGAAGTAAGCTCGCCTGGATATCCTTCTTCACCATCTGTACTCACGTACTTAAATGTGATGGACGCATTCTTAGCTGATGGCTTGGAGACCACCGTCCA
>JANPAV010000154.1:0-5276 GCA_031430115.1 Armatimonadota bacterium
CACTCACCTAGTTTATTTGTATTTGGTCGGCAATGAAACTTTCTCGCGATAGAATGAGTTAGAAACGTCATGAGAAAGAAGGACCCGCCAACCGGACCTCGATGGAAAAGAGTGCTCAAATCGATCGGTCGGATGCTTCTCATGTTCGTATTGATAGTTGGAGGAGCGTATTGGTGGAATCCCCAAAAACTGCATTATCCAACCAAGAAGACTCCGGAGAATTTTCCCAAAATCGACCCGAATTCAGCCAAGCTGTTTTCAAAAGGAACCAATGTCACCGTAGTTGTTGGCCATCCGGATGATGCCGAATTTTTCATTTCTGGAGCTCTATTGAAGCTTCACAAAGCTGGCGCAAAGATCACCCTGATCGTTGTTACTGATGGCGACAAAGGCTACTATCCCTCGTTCTTGACTAATGTAGCGGAGAATCGCCGCATTCGTCGACAAGAGCAAGTCGACGCAAGTGCAAATTACGGTGCCGAGGTCATTTTTATGAGCGGACCCGATGGACGTTACAACCCCGACGAGCCATTTCTAAGAGCCCAGTTGTTGGCAAAGATTCACAGTGCTCATCCCGATTACATCCTCGCTTTCGATTCAGAATATCTTCCTAGGGTTCAACATCGAGATCATGAGAACTCCGGCCGGGCGGCAACCGAACTCGCGCCGAGTACCAACGCAAAATGGCTACTGCTGTTTTCGACGACCGCGCCTAACTATACGGTAGACACCAGCAAGTATTGGGAAGGGAGGGCGAGACTGGTGGCAATTCACAAAAGTCAATTCTATGGTGAGAAGCTTAATTTGATCCGAGGGATGCTCTACGAAAAAGAAATGACCGATGGCGAAGCGGCGGGATTTGAACTGGGCGAAGGATTTCGAGCGGTTAAATTGAAGGATTAGCGTAAAATCGCATCATGAGATTTCTCGCCATCGTGGTTGCATTGGCATCCGTGTCTGTTCTTGCCCAGGACCGGTTGCCAAACCATCCCAAATATAAAGCCTATCAAGAAGGGCAAAAGGCATCTCAAGCAATGAGTGCCGCAACCGGTGCAATCGGAGCAAACGGATGGTCAGCCGATAGTCGATACGCAATTCTTCGCGATGGCAAGGCATACGATACCAAAACCAATACCATCAACGACTATAAGCCAGAGTCAGCGGTGGCTGCTCCGACTGGTAGAGTTGGTACAGGTCGCCAACAGCCCGGTCGAGGTCGTCAATTTACTTCAGCAACCTCGCCCGATGGAAAGTGGATCGCCAAATACGACAAAGCAAATCTCTTCCTCGCTGACGCAAAAAAGCCCGATGATCTATCGCCCATCACGAGAGATGGAAGCGTTGAAAAGCGGATTAAGTACGGGACCGGAAGTTGGGTTTATGGCGAAGAGCTAGGTCAAAGAGAGGCGATTTGGTGGACTCCCGATTCAACAAAAGTTGTTTTCTACCGGTTTGATGAGTCCCAAGTAAAGGACTACTACATCACCCTCGGTGAAGGTGATATTCAAAATCGACTATATACCGAAGCGTATCCAAAAGCAGGGGCTCCCAACCCCTTAGTCCAACTCTTGGCTTACGATGTTGTCTTGAAGCAAACGACCAAAATCAACACGGAACTTCAGTCATCAGAACCAGATATCGCCCAATATATCTATAACATTCGATTTTCACCCGACGGAAAATCGCTCTTGTTCAATCGGACAAACCGGAAGCAAAACGTGATGGAACTCGTCTCTGCTAACCCAAGTAATGGTGCATGTCGAGTGATCCTCCAAGAGACCAGCCCGAACGGATGGGCTGAGAATACTCCCAAGATGCAGTGGCTCGAAGATGGAAATCGCTTCCTATGGTTTAGTGAAAAGAATGGCTTCTGGAATATCTATCTCGCATCGCTGAGCAAGGGTGTCATTGAGCCAATCACTAGGCACGGTTTTGAAGTCGAGAACATTGTCAAGTTCGACGAAAAGAAAGGTCTAATCTGGTACTACGCCCACAGCGCATCGAATCCCAATCTGCTTCAATTGCATCGAATCAAATTTGACGGATCCGAAGAAAAGTGCCTTACCGATCTCACTCTTGGGCATACGGTTCAGGTCGCACCGGACGGTTCGGGATTCATTGACCGAGCCGAAGCCCTGAACGTTTTGCCGTCCTTAAGAATCTGTAATGGAGAGGGCAAGATTTTGAAAGAGATTGCCACTGCTGATATTAGTGCCCAAACAAAAGCCGGTTACAAACCGGCGGAGAGATTCTCTTGTTTGGCTGCAGATGGAACAACCACCATCCACGGCTACATCCAAAAGCCTTCTGATTTTGATCCATCAAAGAAGTATCCGGTCATCTTAGGTGTCTATGGTGGTCCAGATTCGGGCAGTGGACGAGAGAGGTTTCTTGGTAGTAGTGCCGAATGTGAATTTGGGTTCATTCGCGCATGGATCGACGGTCGAGGAACAAAAGGTCGAGGACGTGACTTCCGCGTGAGCGTTTATCGCAAGTTAGGAATCGTCGAGATTGACGACCAAGCAACCGCAATGAAGGCACTCGCCAAGATGCCGTACGTAGATGGAGCCCATATTGGAATCGAAGGTACTTCCTATGGAGGCTACTCTTCGATTATGTGCCTACTTCGATATCCCGACGTCTTCGCCGCAGCAGTAGCGGGTAGCTCAGTAACGGCTTGGTACCACTACGATTCCATCTATACCGAACGGTTCATGGATACTCCGCAAAACAACCCAGAAGGCTACAAGGCGGGGTCTGCAATGGAGTATGCCAAGAACCTGAAAGGGGCTCTATGCCTATATATTGGGACTGCCGATGACAACGTCCATCCTTCCAATACTTACCAATTAATCAATGCCTTAGATCGAGCCAATAAACCCTATCGGCTCTACGCTGGTGTTGACCAAGGTCACTCTGGTCTATCGTTTGCCCGCAAGATGGAGTATTTCATCGATAACCTTCAGCCAGGCGGGTGGTCGAAGTAGAAATCAGCCCATGCGGAGATGATCGGATACTGAATCGGAAAACTCGCAATTGGTATGAAATTGAATGGCCAGAGTCCAGAGTTCGATTGACAAGTTACCAACTTGGGTTGATAAGGGATGCCATGGAAAACCTCGTTGGCGAACCGTTGACCTACATGTTTAGAGTATCGACTGCTCAATTCCTCCGTTTTGGGGAGGAAGAACCTGACAAAAACTACAAGAGCGAGGAAGATAGTGAATCCTATTGGGCCCTGATGATCGGAGGTAGTTGTCACTGGCGCTTTGATGGACCTTGTGGCTTTGCTTTGGGAACCGACGATTTTGATCAAGACAAGGAGCTGCGGGACGAACATGCCGATGAATTCTACGATCGGCTAGATGAAGATCCGCTCATTGTTACGTCGATTGAGGTGCTACCTGATGGGATGCAAGTGCTATCTTTGTCCGATGGATTTTCGTTGACCATTAAGATGCCTGATGGAGTAAGTCACTACAGCGAGCCATGGCGATTCATGCCCCGAGTCAATGACTTTCGCGGTCATCTGTGCCTCACCGAATTCGGAATGAAATGGACTTTCAGACTAGCCGGCCCTCGCAAGACAAATGCTAAGGCACGTAACGAGAGACGCAAAGAGATCAAATATTATCCTGGGAGGCGGCTCAAAAAGAGATTTAATCGGGCTGATCAAGCTGCATTTCGCCGTATAGTCAGTGCAAAGAATCAAAAATAGTTGAGCCAGCCAGTCCTTCTATTCGCATTGGTCACTCGACTTTTGGGAACTTCGTTCCTCTGGCTCGTCCTTCACCGGCTTCTCTGTCCAAAGAGGCATTTCCATTTGGTAACCAAACATTGGATCTTTCATCAGGATCAAAAACTCCCTTGTCCAATCTTTGGCAAACCTCTTTAACATAATGTGCCACTGCAAATCCATTCCGAAGGACTCTCCTCGCAGGAATTCTAAGAACCATGACACCCTCACTTTTCAAAAAGTGATCGCGCATCTCGTCCTTCTCAGTTTTGCGTCCATGAACTTTCCCGTCGATCTCGATTGCCAGCTTCAGTTCTGAACAATAGAAATCCAAGATGTAACCACCAAAAAGCCATTGACGCTTAAACATAAATCCTATCTGATCTTGCTTCAAACAATTCCAAAGCTTCACCTCAGGATAGGTGCTGTTGTTTCTCAAATATCTTGCTTGCTTCCTACTACCTGCCAATACTCACCTCAAAATCTACTGCAACAGATAGACATTGTATTCTTGACCAAATCCTCGCCGAAGGCGAATGCTTCCTTGCTACTACTTGCCATTACTCACCACAAATCTAGCGATCAACCTCGAACCCTATTACAAACCTCCGCGAAGCGGAATGCTTCTCTGAGGTCCCATGCGAAGCAGATGCCACAAAGGCATCTGCGCGCGAGGGCGAGAGAAGCCGACGAGCCATTTCCTCTCAACCATCCAGACCTTTCCTTGCTGGTCCACCGATGCTCCGCGAAGCGGATTGCCTCTCTGGACAGAGAGGCCGTTGAGGTACGAAACGGGTGAGTCGATTGAGCGAAGCGAATAATCTCCAAACTCATCAAGGCGGGCAGAACTATCCATCAAAAGCTTTCCCACCCCGAAAAGTATCCGGCCATACGTTGTCGTCCTTGCCTTCCTGAAAAAGCTCGACTTTTTGGAAGGCGATCTTCTCATCTGCCGTATCTTTCGCCTTCTCTAGCCCAGCCAAAAAGACTTTGTGCTTTCCAAACTTCTTGTTGACTTTGTCAATCGCCGAATTAAATTCCGATCGTTCGACAGTGGGATCAAAGAGACTATGGGTTACTTGCTCTGGCTTCAGTAAGCCAGTAAAAACCACCCCAACTTGCAGAGGGCGTTCGAAATTTCGGCTCTCCCACATCTCCAAAAAGAGATTGGTCATCGTCACGCTATCCTGAGTAGGAGCCAGCGCAGTCTGCGAGTCCCAAGACTTCGACATCCCTTTAACGTAAAGGCTCATGTGAGTCGCCCAAAGCCCGTTTGCGCGGAGCCGGGCAGATGCCTTATGAAGCAATCGAAGCAGAACATCGCGAGAGCCTTTTTCGGTCCGATGCTCGGGAGCCAAGACGTGAGAGTGGCTGAGAGACTTGTCAACCTGATTGTCATCATTGCCAGGCTCACCCCGAAGGCGATGATAGAAACGCTCGCCGATGACTCCCCCAAAAGCCAGTCTAAGCTTCTGCTCAGATGCCAGAACCAGGTCTTTTCCGGTGAAGATTCCCGCGGCATTGAGCCGAATTTTGGTTC
>JANPAV010000155.1:0-6534 GCA_031430115.1 Armatimonadota bacterium
GATAAGTTTCTTCTGATATCGCGGCCAGGTCAGCCTCCGACGGAAGTGTTGGCTTATGTTGCGAAGCAAAACAAACTCATTCCTGAGATTCTCAAAGATATTTCTGAAAGAATCAAGAATAAGATCGATATTCGAATTGAGCTTCCAGAAAAATCAGATCACCTCTTCCCTGCTCCTGTGTCTCAGGAACTCAAAGTTTTAGGTGAGGAAGTCAGTGCCCTCAATAAATCAAAGCCAAAGCTATCTCGGGCAATGGCAGTCGAAGAAGGAAAACCGACAGATCTTAAAGTTCACCTTCGAGGAAACTACTTAACCTTGGGTGAACCAACGACAAGACGCTTTCCAGCTGCAGTTTCCCTGCCCAATCAGCCAGCTTTGCCAGCTAATTCAAGCGGACGACTTGAACTTGCAAACTGGATGACAGACGGCAAAAATCCCCTTACTGCTAGGGTCTTTGTTAACCGAGTTTGGCGTTGGCGATTTGGCAAAGGGCTTGTTGGTTCGACCGACAATTTTGGTGCACTTGGAGATTTACCAAGCCATCCGGAGCTACTCGATTGGCTGGCAACAACGTTCGTGAACGAAGACAAGTGGAGTCTGAAGAAACTTCAGAAACGAATCATGCTCACCAACACGTACCAAATGAGCGGAAAATATGAGACCAAGGCGGCGAATCTTGATCCGGATAATCGCATGCTATGGCGTTTCCCTAGAAAGCGGCTCGAAGCCGAAGCAATTCGTGACAGCATCTTGTCGGTTGCCGGGACTCTTGATCGAAAAATGGGCGGAACTTTGATGAATTTCCAGCCTCGCGAGTACGTGACAAGCACTGCTAGCTCAGATCCGATAGACTATAACGGAAATCGACGAGCGGTTTATCTTCCTGTCATTCGATCTGCTCTCTATGATGTCTATACTGCCTTTGATTTTGGAGACCCAAGCGTCATGAACGGCGATCGTTCCAGTACGACAGTTGCCCCACAGGCACTATTCATGCTGAATAGTAAGGTCATGATGAATGCGACCAAGACGATGGCAGAATCAATCTTGAAAAAGACCGGATTAAGTGATTCTCAACGCATTCGTTCACTTTATCTGACATGTTACGGTCGCCCGGCAACAGATGCTGAGGTGACCATTTCCCTCGGCTTCCTTAGCCGATTTCAGAACGTTTACGCAAAAGCGAAAGAACCTCGGATGAGTGCCTGGCAAAGCCTCTGTAAATCCATCATTGCCGCCAACGAGTTTATTTATGTGGAATAAGGACTTCATTTCTCGACGTGACCTACTTAAGGACAGTGCCATTGGGTTCGGAAACCTTGCGTTTCTGAGTCTTCTTGCCGAACAGGGTCTTGCAAGCGACGGAAAGCCCGACAGTCGAAATCCGTTAGCACCTAAATCTCCCCAGTTCCCGGCCAAGACAAAGAGGGTTATCTTTGTTTTCCTCCATGGTGGACCTAGTCAAGTTGATACCTTTGATAATAAGCCGCTTTTGACCCGTGATCATGGCAAACCATTCACTGGTGAAATGCCCCGAATTGTCTCGTCTCCAACTGGCAACCTTCTGAAGAGCCCTTGGGAGTTCAAACATTACGGCAAGAGTGGTATTGAGGTAAGCGACCTCTTTCCGCATGTCGGTAGTTGCGTTGACGATCTGTGCTTCATCAACTCAATGTATGGTTCTAACTCCCGCCACGGCGGTGCCCTATTGGAACTCCATACTGGTAGCGACACGTTTGTTCGCCCTTCAATGGGATCTTGGGTTACTTATGGCCTTGGAACTGAG
Source organism: Armatimonadota bacterium (assembly GCA_031430115.1). Taxonomy (GTDB): domain Bacteria; phylum Armatimonadota; class Fimbriimonadia; order Fimbriimonadales; family Fimbriimonadaceae; genus Fimbriimonas. Next base: position 1,787 of record JANPAV010000155.1, read on the forward strand.
AATCAAAATCTCCCAGGCTTCCTAACCATTTGTCCAACCCTGAGCCATGGTGGAGTCAACAACTGGAGTTCTGCTTTCCTTCCGGCTTTTACGCAAGGCACGCCCATTGGCAACGCAAGCATTGAAGCTGGAAACGCCAAGATTCCATTTATTCAAAACAGCGAAACTCCAGCTGAAGCGCAAAAACTTGAAATTGAGATGCTAAAGCAACTCAGTAAGGATCAATTGGCTCATCTTGGTCCCGACCCGGCTCTTGAAGGCAGAATCAGCTCTTTTGAACTCGCTTTCCGGATGCAGTTGGCCGCCCCTGAGTTACAAGAGATTACGGGAGAAACCAAGGCAACTCGAGACCTTTATGGACTGGATGACCCCAAGACCAAGAACTTTGCTCACCAATGTCTGCTTGCTCGACGATTCTCCGAAAAAGGAGTGCGATTTGTTCAAGTCACTCACTCGTATAAGTGGGACCAACACGGTGAACTCCGAAAGGATCACGCAAGCAACGCAGCTGAAGTTGACAAACCAATTGCAGGATTGCTGAAGGACCTCAAAGCGCGAGGCATGTTAAAGGATACGCTCGTGATCATCAGTGGTGAGTTCGGCCGGACTCCGGTGGCCCAAGGTGATGATGGTCGAGACCATAATCCTCACGGATTTACGACGATCCTAGCCGGCGGCGGAGTCAAGGCGGGAATAAAGTACGGCGCTACTGATGACTATGGCTTCTTCTCCGTTAAGGATAAGGTCCATATTCATGACCTTCACGCTACAATGCTGCACCTGCTAGGGATTGACCACACGAAACTGACCTACTTCCACAGTGGTCGAAATTACCGGTTGACTGATGTTCACGGCGAGATCGTAAAAGGCATATTAGCGTAGTTTAAGCCCCCCGGGAAAACTTCTCGGGGTAATTGAACTCCAATAGCAACCTCCGACTCGGTCTTTGGTTGGGCGTTTTGAAGAACCGCCTGCAGCAGCAGCCCTTCGATTGATAGACGCTGAAATTGTCATCAAATGTTCGCTATATTGACTTGTTTTGACAAAATCCTTCTAGGCTCACCAGGGAACCTAAGCAAAGGCTCGGGTAGTCGTTAGGTCAGCTTCAACGAAGGTAAACTAGAACTCATATGTTCCTCGACGAGGCGATTGTCGAATTCTCCTCGGGAAAGGGGGGTTCTGGCGCGGTAGCCTTCCACACAGAAAAACACGTTCCACGCGGCGGCCCTAACGGAGCCGACGGCGGTAAGGGTGGCGACGTCATCTTGATTGCCGATCGAGCCAAACGAACTCTCTACGACTTTAGGCTTCTTGACCACTACGAGGCAGATAGTGGCGTCCATGGCCTTGGCAACAAGCGTGGAAAAAATGCCAAAGACATCGAGATTAAGATTCCGATTGGCACCATCGTAACCGACTTCCACACTGGCGAGAAAATTGTTGACTTTACCAAGCATGGCATGCGTTTTGTCATTGCGAAAGGCGGACGAGGTGGGCATGGAAACATGCATTACGTTAACTCTGTTCGTCAAGCACCAAACTTCGCCGAGAAAGGCGGTCCGAGCGAAAGGATTAAAGTTCAACTCGAGCTCAAACTTTTGGCGGATGTTGGCTTGATTGGTATGCCCAATGCCGGCAAAAGCACCTTGATCAGCAATATCTCGGCAGCAAAGCCAAAGATTGCTGACTACCCTTTCACGACGATCGTACCAAACCTCGGCGTTGTTCAGTTCCGCGAGTATTCGTTTACGGTAGCTGATATGCCTGGACTGATTCTTGGTGCTAGCGAAGGTATTGGGCTTGGAATTCAGTTCCTCAAGCACGTTCAACGGACGAGAGTCCTTGTTCATATCATCGACGTCTTCCCGGTAGATGAATCTGATCCGCTTGAAAACTACAAGATCATTGAGAACGAACTCAAACAATATTCTGAAGAGATTTATGCTCGCCCGCGACTAATCGCGCTCAACAAGACTGATCTCATTGGCTCCGATCGAGTCGCTGAACTCAAGGAAGTCTTTATGCAATTCGGCCACCCGGTTTACGCAATCTCTGCAGCAACCAGTGTTGGGCTTGAACCCCTACTGGACGAAGTTGCTCAGCTTGTTGAAGCAAATACACCAGAAGAGGAAATTCCGGTAGTCATGCCCGCGCTCATGATGCAGGGCGAAGACTTCTGGGAAGTTATCGAAGAAGAAGATGGCTACCGAGTGCGAGGAAAACGGGTTGAACGAATGGTTGCGATGAGCGACTTAGAGAGCCGAGATTCCGTTCGTTATCTCCAACGGAGGCTCGAAAAGATTGGCATCTTTACCAAACTTAAGGAAGCTGGAATTGAAGAAGGCGATGCCGTTTCAATTGGCGAATTCGAATTTGAATACAAGGACGAAAGATGAGAATTGGAATCCTTGGCGGCACATTTGATCCGCCCCACTATGGTCACTTGAAGCTTGCCGAAGCGGCAATTGAGACTTTAGACCTTGATGAAGTGATTTTGCTACCAGCCAACGTCAATCCATTTAAGCAGAAAGCTCGAATAGCATCGCCGAAAGACCGAATGGCTATGGTTCAACTAATGCAAAAGAGAAACTCAAAACTCTCCTTCTCGGATATGGAAATAACACGGGGCGGAGTGAGTTACACAGTTGACACATTGGGCGAGCTTCAAATGGTCCATCCGGGCGAATATTGGTTCATATTGGGAGCCGACGCGGTTGGAAACTTCATGGAATGGAAGAATCCTCAGAGGATACTGAGACTGTGCCGACTAGCGGTAGCGGTTCGCCCACCGATAAATATCGACGACTTAAAATTACAATTGCCCGATGATTTTCGGGACAAAATCGACATCATTGAGATGACTGCTACTGAAGAGTCCTCATCAACAATTCGCGATAGAGTCATCCGCGGGCTTCCAGTCCAAAACATGACGACTCCAGAAATTGTTGACTATATAAGAAATAATAAGCTGTACAAATGACATCCGCCGAGAAAGTTGAACTCATAAAGGACGCTGCCGACGATATGAAAGCAGAGAGAATTGAAGTCCTAGACGTGAGAAAGAAAACGTCCGTTGCCGACTACTTCATCGTATGTAGTGGTACGTCTGACCGCCACGTTGACTCCATTGCTGACCGAGTAGCCGAGAAATTGTTACCGAGCAAAATTAAGCCATTTCGCACTGAAGGTGAGAAGAGCGGTTGGATTTTGCAAGATTACGGAGACATCATCTTTCATGTCATGAAAGAAGAGCAACGCCAGTTTTACGATTTAGAAGCTCTTTGGGAATCGATTCAACCTAACCCTGACTTAGAATTGTAATTTGAGAAGTTTTCGTACTTCTTAGAATAATAGAAGTCACCTGTACCGTCTTTGAATATGAAAGCATTATTTCATTGTTGGGTTCGCTCCGATCCCAATCCTGATCTATCATTGAATTTAACATGGATCCGAAGCAGAAAGTTGTTGACCTGAAGGCTGAGCTCTCACGCATTAAGGCGAAACTATCTGCCTCATCAGATCGTGATATCATCGAGGCTCTTCAATTCAAAGCTGACGCTCTGGCAGTCCAAGTTGCAGCAGCAGTTAACGAAGTACAAGCAGCTGAAGAGGCGGCAGCCTTGATCGAGCCAACCGAGGAGATTGGAACTGACGAAATAGAACGGCAGATTCGACTAGCTCGAGCCCACATTGCTGGAGATCGAAAGCCGGCCGCTCGTGACATTATGGCTCGCCTGGAAAAAGCCGCGCCAAACAATGTCGATGTTCTGGAGCTTAGGGCAGACATGCTAATTGCGAGCAAAGACATGACCAATGCTCTTCCGTTGCTTCAAAAGGCACTTAAAGTTGATCCCAAAAACGTGACGGTGGAGAAAAAGCTTGCGGAAGTCGCGATGCGAGCCGCGACAATGGGATCGATTGATGATCAACTCCGATCTGGGCTCAGTGGCACCTTGATTGCAGAAGGAGACATGAAAGCAACTCCAACTGTCGCCACGGTATGCAGCTTGTTTTTGCCCGGGTTAGGACACATGTTTGTCGGCATGACGACGAAGGGGATCGTCTATATTACGGTTTGGATCTTGTCAGTTATTCCGCTCGCTTACCTAATGCGAATTGAGCTCAATCGCATCCGTGGCAATATGAACTTTTTTAGCCCTTCGATGGCGATCATCGGGCTCTTCTTTGTCGCGGCTATGTGCTGGTTTGTGGCTTTGTTTGAATGTGCTGCGCTTGGCAAAAAGCCTGGGAGTGGCAAACGTAAAACGATTGAACACCCCAAGCCGCCGGTTGATTTGCCGTTCGAGTGAATCAAGGACTTTTGGTGTCACATTTCCCTTCCTCCCTTTGGGAGGCAAGGGTCAGGGATGGAGGGTTGGATGGATAACGCTTCCAACAGTCAGGTATAAATCCGAAATGCGAAACAAGTCGAAAGGAGCTAGAAACCGCGCTCGATATCTTCGCAACAATGCATCTGTCGCTGAGATTGTTGTCTGGTCTCACCTTAAAGATGACCAACTTGGCTTTCGCTTTCGTCGACAATTTCCGGTTGCGAACTACATTCTAGATTTCTATTGTGCAGAGGCAAAGCTTTGCGTTGAAATGGACAGCGAACTCCATAATGAAGAGCGAGATATGGTCAGGGATGAATTTCTGAGGAAACAAGGAATTCATACCATTCGAATTCCAAATATTGACTTACTTGGACTAAAAGCAAACCCATCTAAGGACTGGCTGAAACATATTCA
>JANPAV010000156.1:0-10336 GCA_031430115.1 Armatimonadota bacterium
GCAAAATCTGAGGACGGCATATCTTTTGCCATCATTGCAAGCGGGAAGTCACTACCGTTATCAAAAGTATAGTACGGGGAAACCATGATTCTCCGAGGAAGGTCAAGGTTCATCAAGGTATTCACTTTAATTGCCTCACCAGGCTTCGTCTCAAATGTAATCAGGTTGCCTTTAACCGCGGACTGAGGAATTGAAACTTCCTTGTATGCAGATTTTGCGGGAGTCTTTGGAGCAACCAATCCCTTTAAAATTCCAAGGTGCGATTGCGGTATTCCATTCTGATAAATTACGGCGACATCTGATGTAAGGCTCGCAAATCCTAGCTTTCTCAGTGGATCGACAAGATCTTCGACTAGTTTGGGCTCGCCTGCTACAGAAACTTGGTCATAGGTCGGAACGACAACAATTGCTGATCGCTTTGCCACCTCAAATAGGGCTTTTGAAAGATCACTAATAGAATCAGCGGCTGGCGCGTTACCATTAATTAAAAGTGCAATTGCAATTGGAATCATATTCCTTCAGACGCCGTCCTGATCAAATCGTTTCTATTTGTTCAAGCCCTTAATCCATGTATTCCGGTATTGCACCGGGCCAGTTCCAAGTGTGATCCGGCGACGCATTGGCGCCACACCATCAACGGTTACATTCTTTTGAACCACAACTCCATTAAGTCGGACTTCAACGAACTTTGAACCTTTGCCTTCAAAAACAACGTCCAGCACATTCCAGTTTTCTGTTCCGGCAAAAGCATTCGTCATAGGGGAATTGCCAGTTACGCCACCACAGTCGGTTTCCGCAAGCCTGCCCCGGGCCTTGGCGGAAGAATCGGCAAGGTGGACCTTAGCATTGCTATCGAAGCTAATACTGGATCGACCATCTTTTGCTACTTTGAATTCGGTGTGGAATTGGCTGTTTTCGTATGACTTAGACGAGTTTAAGTCTTCAGCTCCATCTGGACGACGGCTACCCTGAGCGGCCCACATCAATCCTCCATAAAGATGACTAACGTAAATTGGTTCAGAGTATGCCTCCTTAAAGTGTCCCATCTCGGTGTACCATGCCCTTCCCTTTCCTTGCCAGTGGCACCAAGCGATTGGGTGGTCTTGTGGGTTTTCTGGTCGATAGTAGGACTCGTCTATAGAAGCTAAAACTTGAACCTTTGAACGAGGATTTGCCTGCCAGTCATACCACTCGTCGGGTCGAATCCAAAGATTTGGTAAACCGTTTGTGCTCGGGTTTCCTCGATTTTCAATCTTAACGTGAACTCGTTGCCCTCCAGGTGGGTGGCTCTTAAAATAGGCTCCTACGAGATCGGCATACCAAGGCCAATCGTATTCCGTGTCCGAGGCAGAATGGATTCCCATCCATCCTTTTCCGCTTTCAACGAATCGTTCCATTGCCTTCTTCTGGTTTGCGTCCAGGATCGTTCCGGTGGTCGATGCAAAGCAGATGAGGTCGTATTTCTTCAAGTTCTCGTCATTAAAGACCGTGGCATCTTCGGTCGCATCAACTTTAAAATCATGTTCAGTGCCAAGCTTCTTAATCGCTGCGATAGCATTAGGAATGCTGTCATGCCGAAATCCGGTTGTTTTTGAGAAAACGAGCACATGCGGGTTCGGGATGACCAGCGAGGTTTGGATCGAGCCAGCAATAAGGAGTGAAAGCATATGTCTCACTTTAGCTGGATTAGCCGAAGTGAATCAATCCCAAGGGCCGACGACTTTCGCAGTTTCACCAACCATTCCTTCCATCTGTCTTGTCAGTGAATCTTGAATTTCGCTTTTGTCCATTCCACCCGCGATCAAACCTGCAACAAATGGGATATTGAGCAAATAGGAAACCTGATCGCCTTTGGGAGCAGAAATTTCGGCGTAGTTCACATCAATGCTAAACAGAACGTCCTCGCCGTGATCCTCAAAAACCGCCCGAGCCATATCTCGTAGATCAGATTCGATATCTTCCAATCCGGTAGCAAACGATGTCGCCACTTTAAGATTCCCGAACTGATCTGTGTTCTCCCATAGAAGCATATTAATATCTTACGCTAAGTAGGCATATTTACTTGCGCGGGTAAACTAGACATTCGAAATTAACCTTCCCTTGCGCCAACGATGCCGCCGGGTTGCGTACATTACGGAGAAAATAATTCACCTTATGAGCAACAAACGCGTTTGGCTGTTCCATGAGGGTAACGCAACAATGCGGGACCTTCTCGGAGGAAAGGGTGCCAACCTAGCCGAAATGACCAATATTGGTCTTCCTGTCCCTCCCGGTTTTACCGTCACTACCGAAGTTTGCACCGCATACAACGAAGGCGGCAAACAACTCCCATCTGGCCTTCTCGAAGAAATGCAAACTGCCTTGGCTCACGTCGAGACTGCATTAGGCAAGAAGTTCGGTGATGCATCCAACCCACTGCTACTGTCCGTGCGATCCGGTGCGAAATTCTCTATGCCAGGCATGATGGATACGGTTCTCAACCTTGGTCTTAACGACACAATCGTTGATGCCTTGGTTCAAGTTGCCGACCCACGATTTGTTTACGATAGCTACCGACGCTTCATCATGATGCTTTCGGACGTTGCTTACTCAGACAAGTTTGACAATATGTCCAAGCATGACTTTGAGCATATTTTCGCTCACGTCAAAAAAGAACTCGGAGTTACTGAAGATCTTGACGTCAACGCAGAAGGGCTCAAGGACCTGTGTGCGAGATACAAGGCTCACATTGTGGCTCAAACTGGCCATGAATTCCCTCAAAATCCTGTCGAGCAACTAACGGCCGCAGTTGAAGCAGTTTTCCGATCTTGGGAGAATGATCGAGCCAAGGTTTATCGACGCAAAGAAAAGATTTCCGACCACATCGGAACTGCAGTAAACGTTCAGGCAATGGTCTTTGGAAACCGCGGAGATGACTGTGGAACTGGAGTTGCCTTTACTCGAAATGCAGCTACCGGCGAAAATGTCATTTTTGGCGAATATCTCATGAACGCTCAAGGTGAGGATGTTGTTGCTGGTGTGCGAACACCAATGCCAATCTCGCAACTCAAGGATCAGAACCCTGCGATCTACCAAGAGTTTGATGATGTCTGTCAGAAGCTTGAAGCTCACTACAATGACATGCAAGATATCGAGTTCACCATTGAGCACGGAATCCTTTTCATCCTTCAATGTCGATCGGGCAAGCGAACTGGTCAAGCAGCAATCAAGATTGCCGTAGATCAATTCAATGAAGGTCTTGTTACCAAAGAACAGGCTCTCCTCCGGGTTGACCCTGAACTTTTGAACCACTGTCTCCTTCCCGTAATTGCTCCTGGTACAAAGTACACCGCAATCGCGAAAGGACTTCCAGCTGGCCCTGGTGCCGCAACAGGAATTGCGATTTTCGATTCCGAAAGAGCCGCCCAACTAGGAAAGGGTGGACTTGGACAAGCAGTTGTCTTAGTTCGTGCTGAAACCTCACCGGACGACTTGAAGGGCATGCTTGCTGCACAAGGTGTTCTTACCGAAAAGGGAGGAATGACGAGTCACGCAGCGCTAGTAGCTCGAGGTTTTGGAATTCCGACCGTTGCAGGTTGTTCCGATATTTCCGTCGATAGTCACGCAAAGCAGTTTACATATGCAGGCGGAGTCATTAAGGAAGGCGATCTTATCTCGCTCAACGGCACTCTAGGTGAAGTTATTAGCGGTGGCGTACCGGTTGAAGAACCACAAATGACGGGCGAATTCGGAACTTTCCTTGGATGGGCCGACGAGTACCGAACCATGGGAATTCGAACCAACGCTGATACTCCAGAAGACACTGAACTTGCCATCAAGTTTGGCGCCGAAGGAATTGGTCTTTGCCGAACTGAGCACATGTTCTTTGAAGGCGAGCGACGACCAGTCGTTCAGCGAATGATTCTTGCCGAAGACGATGCCGAGCGACAAGTCGCGCTCGACGAGCTCCTTGAGTTCCAACGAGAAGACTTCGTTGGTATCTTCCAAGCATTGAAGGGACTACCAGCAACGGTACGACTCATCGACCCTCCACTTCACGAATTCCTTCCATCGCTCGAAGAGCTGATTGAAGATGTGACGACCAACCGAGTTAAGGGCGTTTCTGATCCTGAAAAGGAAGAGCTGCTCAAGACTGTTCGGTCGATGCACGAAATCAACCCGATGATGGGACTCCGTGGTTGCCGACTCTCGATCGTGTTCCCACAGATCGTAGAGATGCAGACCCGGGCCATCCTTGAAGGCGCAGCCAAGGTCATCAAGGCTGGTGGTCAAGCAAAGCCTGAAATCATGATTCCTTTGGTGGGGCACGTCAACGAGCTTAAGTTCGTCCGTGATCGACTCGAAGCAACCGCAAAGAAAGTTGTGGCTGAGCAAGGCATCGAGATTCCATACGAGTTTGGAACAATGATCGAAGTACCACGAGGTGCTTTGACCGCCGATGAAATCGCAGCCGAAACAAGCTTCTTCAGTTTCGGTACCAACGATCTTACGCAAATGACTTTTGGCTTCTCACGAGACGACTCTGATCGATTCTTGAAGCCATATGTCGATAACAAGATTCTTCCTGGCGATCCATTCGAATCCATCGACCAAACTGGCGTTGGAATGCTGATGGAGATTGCGGTTCAAAAGGGCCGATCAGTCAAGCCTAAGTTGAAACTTGGAATCTGTGGCGAACATGGTGGAGAACCACGATCGATTGCGTTCTGCAATAAGATCGGTCTTGACTACGTTAGCTGTTCCCCGTTCCGAGTGCCAATCGCTCGATTGGCATCGGCACAAGCTGCAATTCTTGCGAAAAGCGGCGGAGCCGAAAGAGACAAGTAAGCGCAGTTTAGCCAAGGATTCAAGAAGGACGGCAATCGCCGTCCTTTTTGTTGCTAAGATACTGTTGTCGATGGATCACAGAAATCCAAAACTTAATACGACAATTACTTTCGCGATTGCTCGTGACGCACCCGATGGTGTTGTCATCGCGGCCTATAATTCTCGTCTCAGCCGGGTGTTCCATTGGGACTTAACCAACGACACATTTACTCCTGGACAATTTCTCAAAGCAAGGGCGTATGTGCTTTCAATCTCCGCTGATGGAAGATACTTTGGATACCACGTTCATGCAAGTCACAAAAGGGAGCAAACATATGCTTGTGTGGCAAGACTCGCTCACTTTACGGCCCTTGGTTTTTTCCCATACTACGTGTTTTATATGTGGAATTCGTCCTATCGACCCATAATCCAATTTCTGGAGAACGGGGACATTTTCGTTTTGGCTGAACGAGCAAATTTGCCTTGGGTGAAGGATTTCCACGTTGTTCAGGAGCGAGTAAGTCCCGGTTTCAAACACAAAATCATCAGATCCTGGAACGAAATGACCCCAAAACTTCTCGATCAAGTTCTCGAGCGGTTAGGACTGCGAAGCCACAATCATTGGGACGATCAGGTTAATGGCCGCCGAAGATTTTTTACGAAGTCAAATGGACTTCATTCCGTCGATAAGTTGACCGGCATTCAAGACCTGCTTGCTGAATTTCCAAAATTACCATTTGAGGAAATTGAGCCTCCCGATTGGGCTAAAGAATGGTAACTGCAAAATTGGGGCATTCTTGACGCCGATTCAACGTTCTTGATTCCAGCGTGATAGAGCTAAACCGGTCAATGAAAGTTGCCGTTGGATATTTTTTCAATCATGGGAATTCTCTTCCTTGGATGGATGATTTGGATCATGATCAGCAATTTTAATCCTGATGCAGGGGCTGAACGGAAAGCATAAAGATAACCATGGCTAGATTGACATGCATGGGTCGATCTAGCCATGGCTTTAGTCGTGGCAAGCGTGTCCTATTGGAAAATCAAACCGCTTTCGGTCACAGCAAGAGTTTCGGAACTGACTCCGAAAATGTCTTGGCAGTTCATCACCGATAGGCTCTTTACTTGATCCAATACTTCCGGCATTCTCATCTCGGGCTCACTCGCAATCAGCACCTCCATATACATGGACTCAGTGACCATAAAGTCGTATAGGTCCTCCTTTCGTGAGTTCGACATTTCTGCGACCATCTTGGAAGATAGACACTTCTTGTATTGGTCAACCAGGTTTGGAATGAGGTAATCCTTCGAATTCTCGTTGTGAGCGACACCAATATTCGTCACGGTATAAAAAGCCATGGCTCCTGCGAGGTCACTGGTATAAGCTTTGACCTCGGTTTTGTTTTCCCATTGCCAAATAGCCATTTTCAAGACGACTTCGTATTTGGCTACGTCATCCGGGACCTTGGCTAACATTTTGGCGAATTTCGTTATGTATGACCGTTTGCCAGTTTTTACGAACGCGCTATCGCCATAGTAACGCGCATTCCCACTACTGTTTGATTGAACGAGCCTGCCGAGTCTTTCAATATCGGGTTTATCGGATGCTCTCGCATAAACCGTTCCAACACTGGCAATCGCAAACGAAGTGGCGAGAAGAAAATTAAGGTGTTTCATTTTTACTCCAACTTACAACGGTCGGGCACAAAATATGAAAAGTTGTGTACGCCGTCGCTTAATGGAGTCCACTCCCCAAAAGCCCAAGCTGTGACACTAATATCTGAATTGGGACCAATGCTGTGTCCATAAAAGCATTGACGTGCCGTACTGAGCCGAGGGATAGTGGGTCACCACCTTGAGGATGCTTTGTTCCAAATTGGCACTAACCATGCTGAGATTGACATTGAAAGATATCCCTGAATTATTCAATATTGGGAATTCCCTTCGTTGGCTAGATGATCTAGGTCATGATCATGCACCTAAAAAAAATTGGGAAGCCGATGATTTGTCAGCTTCCCACTTCCTCTTCGGTGTTATCAAAATTATTTGAAAATAATTCCGTTCTCGGTGATTTCCAAATTGGATGCATCAGTACCAAAGGTGTTCTGAATTTGCATATTCGAAATCTTTGAGATCATTTCTGCTACTTCGGTCTGACTTCTTTCCCTTCCGCTTGACGCCAATGCCTGAAGGAAGACAGATTCCGTGATCATGTAGTCATACATATCTTGCTTCTTAGCAACCGTCATGGACGCGATGAGTTTGGAACAAAATGCCTTCCGGTATTGAGCAACCAAGTTGCCGAGCATCCCATCCTTGTAAGCATAATTTTTAGCTAGACCATGATTAACAACGGTATAAAACGCCAGACCTCCAGCCAAATCGTTGGTGTACCCAAGGGGACCAGACTGCTCTTCCCAAACTCGAATTCCCTGTTGAAGAACATCTTCGTACTGAGCGATCTCATCGTCGTTCTGAGCCAACTTTCTGGCGAAGTGATTAATATAAGCCCGGCTACCGCCTCTCTTAAATGAAGATGCCCCAGGAAACTTATAGTCGCCCTTTGAATTATTCCGAACAAGATTTCCCAGCATGGAAAGCTCAATTCGATCGGACGGCCCCTGAGCAATCCCTCCGGATGCAATGGTTGCCAGCGCAATAACGCTAGCGATAAGTTTTGAAGGTTTAGAAATTAAAAGTGATTTCATGATAACTCATTGTTCATGACGTCTGATTCAGAGAAACATGACATCCATTTGTGTTTGCCATAAGAATACTTATGACTTCTGAGAATCTACTCCCATGGGACCGACTGGACTCAGAATATCGTAAATGAGCGTCTCCTCGATCGCAATGACTCCGTGGGGGAAGTTAGAGGGCAGATGCAAAACATGCCCACCAGTTACTTCGACTTCCCTTCGCTCCTCGCCAAGGAACCACTTAATCCGCCCCGAAACGATAATCGACATCTGTTCGCTTGGATGACTGTGTACTTTCACCTCGCAACCAGGTTGAAGCAAAACTTTCGCAACATACATATGATCGCCAGCAAAGCCGTTTCTACCAAGCCCAGGTACTGGTTCGTCGAATGCAATATCCGACCATTTTTTAACGATAGAGTCCATGAAAGGATTATAGCGCGGAAGGCGAGGGAAGAGCAGGAAGCGTGGGAAGCGAGAGAAGCGAGAGAAGCGTGGTCCCGATTCAGCAGAGCCTCTCGGGACGATGCCGAGACATCGGAGGCGGGGGAAGCTCTTCTTGCTACTCGCACGTAATTGGTTCATCAAACTTTAAGCGAATCACGCTACCAAATTGATCATTCTTTGAGTCAACCACGGTTGCACATCGAGACTCTCCGCTTGGCAAGTCAATTCTCACCATGTTGCCCTCTCGTTCGAAGCCTTGAATTTTTACACGTGCACCGCCAGGAGAAAGATCAATCACGGCACCATTTTTGCCAGCAACCACTACGTCCATATCGACTTCACGCCGATCCAAATTCATCCGTCGATTGTCTAACTTCACCGATTTTGGCGCCGCAACAACGATCGTTCCTTCGATTGATTTTCGGGCAATAACCTTCGTTTCGAAAATTAACAGGCCGCCATTCGCTACTACTTCACATTTCACGGACTCACCCACAGAAACCGGAACATAGTTATCTCTGTGCATTGGGGCAGTGAATGTCCAACTTGAACCATCCTTCGATACGAGTCTGCATCGATAGAGGGCGTCCGACGTTTTCATTCGGACTTTTGCATTTTCAACGGGTGTTTGGGCACTTTTATTGCCCATCGAGCGAAGGGCCATATAGCCTCGTCCACCAATATATCCTACGGCAAAAACTGCGCTAAAACTGGCTAGAAGGGTTAGAATTTCTTGCATCCGTGCTTTCCTTACTGAACTGCACTTTTGCGTCGGCTAAGGTCTTAAGCATTTCTCCAAAGTCAATCCTAGCTTCGGACAATGATTCTTGATCACCTTTCGCAATGTAATGGCGAAGTTCAGTAAGAGTTTGAATAAGCAAATTTAATGCCAAAAGTCGTGTACCATGCGATTTTTCAAACTTTTGATTGGCAGCATTTTCGCCTAGCAAGGCTAGACATGCCTTAGCCATCCTGTCTTGGGCATCAATGGTTTCAGAAACTTCTTCGGATGTCGTCTTTAAAACTGCCTTCTGGAATAGGGACCTCAGATCCGGACCTTCAGAGTCCCAAGCAGCATCCAAAATTGAAGCCATTCTTTGGTACTCATTGATGAGGATTTTTGGATCGTCCTTCTTCGCCCGATCAAGATCAAGTTTCAATCCTTCTTCGGAGCCGAGAAGCCCCCGACAAATTGCTCTCAATAAGTAAGCATCTGGGGTCGGCTTTGCCTTAATCGCATTTTCAAGATGTTTGATTGCCTGGTCTGGCATTGATGTCCGCATTTGCAATTCAGCCATGATTATTTGAATTACGGGACTGTTAGGATCAGAGGCCGCTGCATCCTTTACCATTGCATTAGCTTCGCTAATTCTGTTTGCATCCAGTAGAATTCGGGCAGCATTCGTGATCATGGTCGGATCACCAAGGGCTTCTGCAGAAGCGATGGTCACTGCAACTGCCGCATCAACCTGACCATTTGCCTGTAAAAATTCAATCAGGGCCCTGCGACGAAGCGGATCTGAAGGAGCGGCATCTACCGAATCCCTGAGCAGCATTTCTGCCATTACTTTTCGTTTGCCTGTTACCAATGCAGCGACTCGAGCTTGGATGGCATTCCAATCATTGAGGATCGGGTCATCATCATTGGTTTCAGGAATTATGGGGGACTGCCCTTTCCCAATTGGTATATCTCCGGCTTTAGGGAATTTCTGGAACCCTTTAAGCGGGCCAAGCTGCAATTTCGAGTTGAAGGAACTCATGACAGATTGAAGGGTATTTTCAATTGATTTATCGTTACTGATCGAAACAGCCTGGTTGTCATTATCATCCCAAACCTTTTTGCCATTCTTGTAAAGAGTCAAATGACATTTGAGACCCTTCTCGGTCTTAGCTCCGTTCTTTACTGTCGCGATTTGACCTTCGATCCAAATTGCATATGGCGCACTAAGTACTTTCGCCGCTTCTAAAACATCCTCAAGCGTATAAAAGGTCTCTATCTTTTTGATCTTGCCGGAAAAGGATGCTTCCCTTAAGACCGGATCCTCGATCGCATAGGTTATGCATCGCAACTGACCTACCTTATCGATTTCATTGGCAATCGGATTCATGAGGTCAATGATTGCTGACCCGTTCGAAGAAGCTGGCTGACCAACAACGCAGAGTGGAGCCTGGGCACTCGCAACCGTTGCTCCCAAAAGGAAGGCAAAGCATAAAACTGTTCGCATTTAGTCCTTTAAGTTTTTTAGGGCTTGCTTACTACTGTTCAACCCGGCGGTTGCTGCATCCTTATCGCCGCTTCCACTGTCGATTTCCTTTTGAAAGGCATCTATCGCTTTTTGGTAGGCCTCTCGTGCCTGGGCGCTCTTGCCGTTTCGCTGATGAGT